>JBIIOE010000186.1:0-4373 GCA_044337105.1 Bdellovibrionota bacterium
GATCAACGCTTACCTCCATACCATCAATCAGAGATGTAACCTGGTCCACCAAATAGAGCAGTTCAGAGGCGCTGTGAATATCGGCTCCAAGCTCAAATTCCCATGAGCCGATGCACTCGATGATGTAAACAACCGAAGTATTCTGTCGGGCAAACGTCCACAGCCTCTCCTTGACCCACGCTGCAATGCCAGAGACCTTGACTCGCAGCACAATCGGTTGGCGACCGAAATGTTTAGGGTCCAGCCAGTAACAATATCCCCGTAAGATTCCTCTCTTGCGTAGACTCAGCAAGCGGCGGTTGACTGTGGTGTATGGCACACCTAATCGAGACCCCAAATGTCGCTCTGTTTCCCAACCACCCTGAGAAAGCAAAACGAGCAATCCGCGATCTATTTCATCGATCTTCTCATCTATGTTTCTCCTGCTCGGTAGCTCAATTGAAGGGATTTTACACCGAGCGCTGCGCAGATATCGTCGACCAAAAAACTCGAAGTCCCGTTGCATACACAAGACCTTCGCGGAGATTGAGACCTTTGAATGCTTCTCAAGAAGATCGAAGAATGCAAAAACTTCTGTGACGTCTTGAATCGTAAGAGATACGGCGAGGTGAAAATCGCCACTTGTCTCAAACACCCAAGTAGTACGAGGATGCGCGGCAACCAGCGAGATGAACCCTTGTCGCACACCAGGCTTTACCGAAGCAAAGCGCAGATACACAGTAACAAAATTGAAGCCAAGTGAGTGCACGTCAATCCAGGCCCGTAGCTGCCCGAGAACTCCTGACATCTTCAGCTTTCTGATCGAATACTGAAGCTGGTGTGGCTTGCGCTTGATAAGCTTTGACATCTTCTCTACTGAATCAAAGTTGATCTCTGCGAGAGCTAAGACATCTAAATCAATGGCAGAAAAACCGGAATACATATACTCCTCCTAGCACTAGTTGAGAGTTCATTCTACATAGCGCTTACACAATAAGCTACGCGATTCTTAAAAAGTCCCACTTGTATAGTAATAACTGGGAGTATTTTAGGTATAATTGGTTGTGTCGTGTAAGGCGTGCATAGTGGCGTGAATACACAATTCCTCGTAGTAAGGATTCTCTATGCACGATCCACTAACACACAAGCCGCAGCACAACGAGCAACAATCAGAAATAGCGAATTTACTATCCTTAGCTGCACTCAGCAAAGAAAACACAGATAACAGCGCAACCGAACACATTCAGCAGCTCTCGAGAACAGCTCAAGCTGAAGCACTGCACGATGCGGTGCTAGAGAAAGATCTGGTAAAGCTGGAAACACTTCTTCGTGCTGGGGTGGATCCACTGATACGAGCCGGAGCTATTCTACTTGGTGCGGTCGCATCGCGATTCGGTGACGGAGTATCTCTCATGCTGCAATATGTTAAGGAGCTGCCGCAATCCTCTCCCGAGCTCGTAAGGCGTCAGGAGATTCTGCTGCAAGCTTGCCTCCGCACAGCGTGCCATGATCCGGAATGCGATCTAAGAACTGTCAGGGCGCTTATTGCTAAATCCCACCCCACTGAAAACGAACTCTCTGCGGCTATCCGGAATGGAAGGCTTGATGTTGTCATCGAACTACACCGCGCAGGTGCAAACATTCGATTCACAAGAAGTAGGCCCCCAGCGAGATCACCTGGCTATCCCCCCGATCATTATGTCCCTCTAAAAGATAGACCCCTGCTCCTCGCGATCGAGGCTAATCGCCAAGATATCGTTGAATATCTGATTCAAAACGGAGCGAAATTGGAAAATGTTGAGGAGGAAGTGGCGAGTAAGGTCCGCTTCACACCGAGCTGGGACACCGTGCTATCACCAAAAATGGTCGAGTATCTAACTGAGTGTGGGCTGAAACTACAAGATGCTCAACAATATGCTCAACAAGAGCTAAAGGAGATGGAGGAGCGTAGGCGGCGAGATGCGGAGAATGATCGGCGACGAGCGGAATCGGATTCGGAATATGCGGCCCGTTTAGCTCAGGCTACTGAAAAGTGCCGGATGCTTGAAAGCTTCCCCTATAGGCTCTCTGATGGTTCCGGCGCTACTATCTACGAGCATGCATCGGTGGATGATCTAATCAAATATATTGATTTTTTAGTAGATGACCAATATGGAGGTTTTTCAGGAGAATATGGTGGGCTCCGGACGATACAAGCGCTCGATATACTCGAAGAGCAAGGTGACCTAACATCAGAGGTCTGCGATAAGGTTCTTAGGCACTTCTTGAGTGGTCGTTTCTTTCGTTTTTTGCAGGGGGAGAAGGTCATTTTACACCTAACAAGCAAAGGGGCCTCGGTCGTAGATATTACGCGCGATATCGTAAACTGGTCCCTAATTAGGGAACACTTACCCGTTTACCAAACGCTTTATGAACTCGGGGCAGATACCTCTCGAATCATCGAAGGACCTTTTCAGGGTGTAGAGGGCTTCAACTACTCACACAATCTGCGTCATTTTCAGCTTAACCGTGACAGCTATATGGAGAGCTGCAGTCCGCTGCTGTGTGAGGTGCTTTCTTGCAGTGGCCCCTCTGTTATTGACCGGGGAGTCCAGCTCGCGAGCAGGATCGCTCTAATTACAGCTGACTGGCCATACTCAGTACACTCAGCTTCCTCCTTGGTCCACCGGAGGGCGCAACATAATTTCCGCCAGCTATTGACCAACGAATTGCAGGCGCTTGAAAAAACTGCTCGCGAGGGTGATCGTGGAAAACTTGAGCAAGAGATTGATGAGTTACTGCGAGATGCTGTGGATTTAGGGGCGCATCAAGTCAGGCTAGCACTATTTCGGATTATCAAGGACGTAGCGCCGTTTACAAGGGTTGAAGTGATGGGAGGGGGAGGTAGCTCAAGTGGACTGCCTCGTACTGAACCCCAGTGGGAAAGCATGTTCCCAAGACTCGTCGCTACAAGGGGGCTTAGGGGGCTGATTGATCTAATCAAACTCATGAACGACCCAAAAACATTACCGCCGCTGGAATACGTGCCGTACAGTGCTCTTGCTGAATCACGCTACTACATGGAGCCGAAGCAATGGGAACCACTCTTTGAAGGAGAGATTCGACTAGGAGATAACTATGAGGCTCGTTGCATACGTAGTAATATAGAGCTCGGTTTTTTTTCGTATCGTGTAGTTGGTTACGATGCAAAACCCTGGTACGTATCGATCTCTAAAGATGGTAAGCGCTGTGGGCTTCTTCAAGTCAAGCTAGAGACGAGATCTGAAGGCGCCTCAAGTACAAGACGTCGATTGATGATTGAAGGATATCCCCTTCACCGCGCCCCCAATCTCGAGGATCTCTGCAAAGAACTGGAGCAAAAGGCGCAGGCGGGAGAGATCATGTTTAACAAGCGGATAGACTGCATAGTAGGGATCCCCGAATTCGTGCAGCGGTTAACCATGTCGGAGCGCGAGCTACGAACAGGAGTCCCCGATGATGAACCTGAGCTACTGACTCGCTACTGCGAACATTACCTGAAACTGGAGCAGCAGCTTGGACGTCGGATCCTTGATGATGTCTCGTTTGAGGAGATTATCCGAGAAACGCAAACGCCAAAGTGATTTCGCGTAAGGACGAATACGTGAACGGAACCTTCGGGCGACAGTGCGGCGACTAAGTCAGACAGCCGCTCCTCTTTGATTAAGTGCTCAGCCAATCGTACAAAAGCTTTACTCAGCGGGGGCGAAGTCGTTGACGTTTTTACAAGCTCTAGAAGTTCATGTTCAGATAGTGTCTCAATCTCAGGGAACTCACTATCTGGCGCACTATGTGTGAGGCTTAGGAGGATCCGGTCCACCTTATGATGAGGTTCGGCTAATAGTCGGTTAGTAGTCTCGGTGATCCCCCGATTAGTCGTCTGTACCTGCATACTAACATCCCTCACGCAATCTACTGCCGTAGGTTATGGAGCCCCGCAGTCGGCTCGTGTTCTAGAGCTATGCGCTTCCGCGGAGCTTTCTTAATGAAGACGACGAAACCGGTGCAGGTGCAGGAGGATGAGAAGGAGGAAGAGGAGGAACAGGCCTAGGGAGAGGAGTTGGACCGAGCTTCCAACTCTTGCCTGATATAATGTCGGGCAAGCGCGTGCGTGAATTGCCATTTTCGCTGCTTAGAGACCCGCATTCTCTACTACATGGACCGCTGAAACCCAGCCCACAAGCTGCAGCCCTCACATTTCAAGGCTAATCTTATCAATCTTGACTGGATCATCATCGGACCGCCACCGTACGTCTCTACACTTCAACTACTTATATAAAGGGGTCATCGCGGAATCGAGTGGGTAGGACTCGGTATTATCGCGACGTGAACGTGCTCGTGCACGTAAACGTGAACGTACCCGGAGGAGGAGTCAC
>JBIIOE010000098.1:0-14037 GCA_044337105.1 Bdellovibrionota bacterium
GCCATGCTTTCCTAGCTATGCCTTCAGCCAGTGTGACTCCTCCTCCGGGTACGTTCACGTTTACGTGCACGAGCACGTTCACGTCGGGATAATACCGAGTCCTACCCACTCGATTCCGCGATGACCCAAAATTTGAGATAACGGATGACTGTAGGCTTACTATAAGGCCAGAAGTATCTCAGCCTCCCTCAACGAAAGCATCAGCAGAGCCCTCGGAAGATGGCCATGAGGACAGCAATGACTGGATGTTTGTTCGTGCAGGATGCCCAGGAACAGAGCTCATAAAAGTAGTTCAAAAAAGTTGCAACAGCGCCGCGATGAATGGCCTATCTGATGTACTAGAAGAGTTGATAAGGCTACCACTCCTCGATGACGGATACCCAAACGGCAGCTTCACTGACGTTCAATTCATTCCACACGCCGGTATGCCTGAGTTCGATCGATTAGCTGAATAAATCGGAGATTAGGTGGTGCGTTAAGTTATTGAACCTGCCGGGGTCGACGTGTGACTGGAATCGTTGGCCATCGTCTATATTCTTAGCACAGGGGTAGAGGATGCCGAAGGCGCAAACCGTGGTGGAGGGTCTTTCTGATTTCTCCCCCGTGTAAGGCGCTCCGACCTTTGTTGAGAGTCGGCGCTGGTGGCCGAGCGGGGCTCGCCAGGTAAACTGTTCAGATGCACCTTCCCTCGAATACGCACTCGATCCACCCGCTTGCGCCTAATACCGACACGTACGTTTCTTTCACACCGCGAAAACTGAATATCAACCCGAGTAGAACTTGCTCGCTACCCGCAGATTCTGCCGCCCTTCCCTTGGTAGGCGCTAGAAAATATCATCTATTCGTAGTTAGCTGGCCAAACGAGAAAGGCCTTCCCATGACACCCGATGATGCGGCAAAACAGATAAACGAGGCGGTACGAGCACTAGAGTCAGGCTCGCGAGATGAGTGCCAAGCCGCATTCGAGTTTTTGCGCAAAATGCCCGACGAGTATCGCATTGCGCTCGAGGCGTTTCGTAGTGCGCTCCGGAGTAGCTCCGCCGACGCACGCATGGAAGCCGCCGCAGCCCTGACTCGATTTGGCCAGGGGGATGTGTGGGTACTCCCAGCGCTCAAGGATGCGTACGTCGGCGAACCGAGCGAGTTTGTCCGAGGACGACTCGCGCTTTCGATATCGACACTCAAAACGTCCGCTGCGGCTGGTGCGCTTACTGAACTTCTGGAGGAGGAACTCAAGCTTGGTGACGTCTCGTTTTCAGTGAGTGCCTTGTGTGATGCGCTCGGCTCTCTCGGGGTACTAGCGATTCACGAGCTGCCGCAGATCAATCGGCTAATCGAGGTGACTAAAAAACAGAGGCAGCAGGTAGTCGACACTGGAGTAAGTTCCGGTCTTCATTCTGCGTTGCCCTCGTTGCAGCGAGTGAGGAACGCCATCTCGCTTCGAACGCAGATGATCTACGCCTCCTTCTTGTCGGAGGGAGAGCGTTACCAGACCGAACGACCATTGCTGGGGCGGGACTCTATCGAATGTAGACGTGCTGAACGTACGTCCGATGACGTTCCAGTAGTATTTGACAAGCGGGTTAATTTCATCGGCGGCTCGCTGCCTCGCGGATTGGAGGGGCCGGAGATGGGCGAATACACCCGTAGGTACGAATCGCTCGCACCGCGACTTGAGGTTCGGTGTGTGCTGTTCGAACGAGAGCCTGGTGCGTTCGTGTGCATAGCGGTGTGGGATCATTTCGCCACCAGCTCGTTGTTGAACAAATTCGAGTATTTCGCCCGAGATGTCGTAGAGTCATTGTCTGCCGATACTAGAGGCGTGGTTTCGATCGAATTCGGCATTTTCCAGCCGATGTCCGAAAGAAATCTCGACGGGGAATACACCGGTGTCAGGCTCAGTCAGGTGGGAGACTCTTGTGAAATTACAGCATGGCTGCACGACTCGCGATTGGAGGAGCTTTTTGGTCAGCGCTCGCCACGTGTTCGAGAGCTGCTGAGAGAGTTGCCGGCTATTCCTGAGGATTTCACCACGTTCTTCAAAGGCAACGCCCAGGATGCCGCCGCTGAGGCGCGCCTTGCCGAGAGGCGCAGGGAGTCCTCCGAGGGGCGACTAGATTACACAGCGCTGAACACTCAGTTTTGTGATCAGGTGCGAGAAGCGAGGAGTACAGGTAGGAATTCCATACTGACGCGGCCAAGTATCTGTGGCGACACCTTCGATCCGGCCGGGAACGCTGATCTCTTCGCAGCAGCTCTCCCTAAGCCGATTCAGGAGCTTGTACTCAAATGTCAGCGCCTCTCACAGCGCGCGGTAGCGATGGGAACCAGCAAGCTGTCTCCGATAGAGTGGCCAGATATCGCTTCGATTCCCCTTGAGTTTATAGTTCCCGCACCTCGACCTTTCGAGCTTTCGGTCGCAGATGGCATTCCGCAAATCACCTTAGCCCTCGATCCGAGCACATATGGGATCGTCCTCTTTCGGTGCATGCACCACGACGTTGAAGTATGCGTCACGAACGTTCCGTTTTCAGTGTTTGAGCAGAGTGACAGCTTTAGTTGGGGGTATCGCGGGATGGGTTCGCTCGGGTTGGCAAGGAACATCATCAATGCATTCGTGCCACCTGGCTTTGATGGAATGCCTGAAGTTCGAATGGGACTCTCGCACTGGGGGCTCCACAAGCAGACGTTTGCGTCACACACTGCGGAAAAGATCTCTTCAGAGTTCTATGAGCAGATGCTAGCAAAGATCCCATCTTGGGGTGGAGTGATCTCGGCCCAGCGCATCAAGGCGTGGATCCTGTCGCAGGTAATCAGAGCAGGATAGGGAGGGGCCACGCGGTTTGTCCGCTCCGCACAGGTTGTCTGCTCCGCTCCCTGTTCTTTCGGTCATCACTAAACCTCCAAAATCTTGTTACGAAGCCGGGTTTTCGGTCCTTGGTAAACGACGTTGTATGTTGGTGCCTAACTTCGAGCGCTACAGAGCGTGGTAAGCTGTGGGTCGAGCGGTGCTGGAATGTACGCCCCATGCTCGAATAGCTTGTTGAACTTCCACGGTTTTTTGCGGAGTGCTCAGGCCGTGTGCACTCGGACCTAGGGAATATGCAAGGGGGTGTCTTGAGCCTTGCTCAAACATTTTCGGTAGTTGGTCCCGACTTCTGCCGATGGTAGAAGCAAGCCGTGCGCGAAAAACGATAGGGTAAAGAACGATAGGGGCAGACTAGCTCGCCCTCGAGCGTAACTCTCAAGCTGAACATGAGCACCTCCTCCACTGAAGAACAACAACCGCTCGACCTCGCCTCTCTGCGGTGTGCGGCGGGTACTGACGTCGGTATGCGTCGCGATGAAAATCAAGATGCCTTCGGGATCATCAAGCGCGAAAAGTTCCATGCGTATTTCGTGGCCGATGGTATGGGAGGTGTGCATGGTGGCGCTGTGGCATCCCGAACTGCGATCTCGGGTTTAGAGAAGCTTCTGAAGGAACAGAGCGAGCTTCCTTCGATAGATGTGCTCTCGTCGATGACAGGGAACATTAATCAGCAGATCTTTGACAAAGGCGGGGAAGATCCTGCTCTGGCAGGGATGGGAACAACGTTGGTTGGGCTCGTCTTCTCCCCTGATGTCACGTACTGCGTCAACATCGGAGATTCGCGGGCCTACCGAGTTCGAGCCGATGCTATCTTGCAGCTCTCGGAAGACCACACCCTCGTTCGGGAGCTGGTGCGCTCCGGAGCGATCGCCCCTGAACAAGCGGACGACCATCCGGTTGCGCACATGCTGACACGTTCGTTGGGTCCACTGGAAGAGATTCAGACCGAAATTGCCCGAGTCGAACCTCCTGAGCGTGGGGATATCTACGTCTTGTGTTCTGATGGGCTCTACAACTTCGTCGAGTCGCGAGAGATCGTGGACGTTGTGCGGCAGAACCCCTTGGATGATGCGAGTCAGATACTGATAAACCTCGCCAATCAGAGAGGCGGTTCGGACAACATCACCGTTGTGATTGTGGCAGTTGGAGATATCTCGACTAAGAAGCGATCCGCGCAGTACCGACAGGCGCGTGATGTCGCCGCTCACGCTTTGCACGAGGCGCCTAATTCGGACGAGGCTCCGAGTGAGCACAGGGGTGCGGAGGAACGCAAAGAGCAGCCCGAAGCTCACACGACCAAGGTAGCCGGCTCTGTTGTCGTCGATCAGGGACAGTCAAAGCGAAAAGCTTCATTGGTGGGTGCTCCGTCGGTAGAAGAGCCACCAGAGCTCGATCGCGTTGAGGCGCATCGTCAACGCAAGCGCCGAGGTTATCACAAACCGAGAGGTGGACTGCCGGTGCCGCTGTTAATTGTGGCTGCTCTTGTGTTCGGAATGCTAGTCGGTGGCCTGGCTCGGAAAATCATGCATCCCGTCGACTCCACTGAAGTTGCGTTGCTTTCTGACAAGGAGGAGAGCGAGGAGGTCTCGACCGTCAAGAACGGCTCAGCGCAGGCGGCCTCTTCTTCTGAGCGTTCAGCGCGTCCGAGCCAGATAGATCTCCCGCGCACGGCGGCTGGGCCTGCGGGTAATCCAGAGAAGGACAAATTGGTGAAGGACGCGTTTGAGACCTCGATCCGTAAACTGGAATCTCAGATCGCTGCGCTCGATAATCCGAGCACCACCAATTCGCAAGAAGATATAGCTGCAGCCAAGCAAAAAGCGGAAGGTATTCAGACGAGCCTGGCTTCTATAGAGGAGCAGATCGGCGCGGCGTCCCGTAAGTTGCAGCAGTGGTACGCGCGTCAGAAGCGGCTTGAAACGCAAGATGCTCTCAAGCTCGCGGCGGAGGTCGGAGCCTCTTCCGAGAATGTGCAAAAGAAGAAGGCTGCCTTTGAGGCCGCGACATACGAACTTATCCGTATGCTCGATGATGTCGAGCAGAACCGTCCTAACGACGAAGCGAAGCGAGACCAGCTCAGCGTGCTCAAGGACAAGCGCACACGGCTCTTACGTGAGCTACAGGATCAGGTGCGCGAGACGGTCGATACGGTTTTGGCAGAAACCAACAAACACGTCGAAGACTTGAAGATTCAGCGACAGCTACTGACCCTACAGCTCGAGACCGTAAAACAGGACCTAGAGTACGCAAAGACTTTGGCTGAGCCTGATGCGGCCAAGCGTCAAACGATGCGCACTAAGCTAGAGCAGAACCTGGAGGGTCTACGGGGCTCTCTGGTTGACCTTGAGCGTCTCGTCAGTGGTAGCAACGGCTCCGACGAGCGGGCTACCGGCGACGTTCTTGGGGGGCTCGCAGAACGCTAAAAGTCGCTCTCGTTTGCGCCGTTAGTGGGCAGGTCCTTGCTATGGAATCCTCCCCCTGAACGGGCTATATAACTTACCCGTTAGTTAAACACCGCCTGGAGGGTCCATGAAGAAGCTCGCATTGCTAAGTGTCTCTGATCAAACCGGGTTGAGCGATCTCTCCCTTGCTCTGCACAAAGCGGGCTATGGCCTGTTGGCCACCTCGGGGACTGGCAAGGCTTTGCAGGCGGCAGGAATTCCTTTCACCTCGGTGGAATCTTACACAGGGCTCGCGGAGCTGCTCGACGGACGAGTCAAGACCCTTCATCCCAAGATTCACGGTGGAATACTGGCTCGCCGAGATCTCGACCAGCACCTTGCACAGATGAGTTCGGAAGGAATAGCGCCGATCGATGTCGTGGTCGTCAATCTCTATCCGTTTACCAAGTACCTTGAGAGTGACCGTGCACAGGATGCGGAACAGATGACCGAGCTGGTCGACGTGGGCGGGCCGACGATGATCCGTGCGGCGGCAAAGAATCACCGATTTGTGCTGCCCTTGATTGATCCAAGTGATTACCCGACGGTGATCGAGCGGCTCGCTTCGGCGCAGGGTGACTCCGATCCGTTCACTCTAAACTTTCGTAGAACGCTGGCAGCGAAGGTGTTCGGAGCGCTCTCGGCGTACGATGGGGCTATTTCGCGGTACTTTGCAGGTGTCGTACGTGAAGGCACGCAGGAAGAGAGTGAGTTCCCGGCCGTGGCGAGCATGTCCTTGGACAAGCAAACCGACCTACGGTACGGAGAAAATCCGCATCAGAAGGCGGCACTCTACACCGCAAGTGCATCGGGCTTGCAGCTTCTCTCCGGTCCGCGCTGGACGCAGCTCGGTGGCAAGGAGCTCTCGTACAACAACATGCTCGATCTCGACGCGGCGGTGCGGCTGCTCTCCGATCTTCCAACCGGTTCACCGGTAGTGGCTATCCTCAAGCACTTGAACCCGTGTGGCGTTGCAAGCGGGGTGGATGTCTCCGATGCCATTCAACGTGCCAAGCAGTGCGATCCACGTAGCCATTTCGGTGGTATCCTGGTCGTCAACCGCGAAGTTGATCGCAAGGCGGCCGAAGAGATCCGTGAGGATTTTGCAGAGTTGGTTGTTGCGCCGTCTTTTTCTCAGGAAGCCCTGGAGGTGCTCCGTACGAGTAAGAATCTCCGGATTCTGCGGATCGACGGTCTGGCGATAGGCGGCTACGAAGTGCGTTCCGTGCTGGGAGGGCTCCTTGTTCAACAGCCAGACGTCAATCGTACAGAGGTTACTCACGCGACGCTCGCATCCTCGCGTACGCCTACCGATGACGAACTGGCGGACCTCGACCTGGCGTGGAGGATCGTGGGTCACGTCAAATCAAACGCCATAGTGTTGGTGCGCGACGGTTTGTTGGTAGGAGTAGGGGCGGGACAAATGAGCCGGATCGATTCGGTCGAGTTGGCGATCCGCAAAGCGACCGTCCATGGACATCTGCTCGATGGAGCTGTCGCTGCCTCAGATGCGTTCTTTCCGTTTGCCGACTCAATTGAAACGCTCAGTCAGGCTGGCATCACGGCGGTTGTTTCGCCTGCCGGCTCACGGCGTGACAGCGATGTGCAAGCGACGGCAGATGCTCGTGGCGTGAGCCTCTTTTTTGCATCGGATAGGCACTTCAGACACTAATAAGGATAGGAAAGCCATGAAGGTACTCGTTGTTGGAAGTGGTGCTCGAGAGCATGCCTTGTGCTGGCGGATAGGCCGGTCACAGCAGGTTTCAAAGGTGTATTGCGCTCCGGGAAATGCTGGAATTGCTGGGTGTGCCGAGCTCGTTGCGCTGGCCCCCACGGCGACTGGGGAGCTGCTCGCGTTCGTCCAGGAGCAGGGTATCCAGCTCACAGTGGTGGGACCAGAGGTCGCACTCGAAGCTGGAATCGTCGATCTGTTCGAGGCAGCGGGATGCACTATCGTGGGGCCTTCCAGGGCCGCTGCGCAACTTGAGACCTCAAAGGCCTTTGCCAAAGAGGTAATGGTCGCTTCTGGTGTGCCCACAGCGTCCTATTCCGTGTTCACCTCGCGCGGAGACCTAGAACGCTACTGCACGTCGAAGGGAGCGCCTCTCGTGCTCAAAGCCGATGGACTTGCTTCGGGTAAGGGGGTGTTCGTCATCCAAGATGCGGCGGACTTCTCGGACGCTTTCGAAGCACTCTTCACCTCACTGAAGGCGGAGCGTGTGGTCGTAGAAGAGTTTCTGAGTGGAGTGGAGGTCAGCTGTATCTTCGCGTCCAACGGTACGGATCTGGTGCCCCTCGCTCCAGCACACGATTACAAGCGGATCTACGAGGACGATCAGGGTCCAAACACAGGTGGTATGGGCTCGGTATGTCCCTCACCACGTATAGACGATGCGGACCTCTCTTGGATTCAGGAATACTGTGCTGCGCCTATCCTGAGGGAGATGGCGAAGCGTGGCACGCCCTTCAAAGGCTTTCTGTATGCCGGCTTGATGGTGCCAGTGTCACCTGTGGGTCGGACCGCAGGGATTCGAGTTCTCGAGTACAATACACGGCTCGGAGATCCGGAGTGTCAGTCGATCCTCGCGCGGCTCGCAAGTGATCCGATAGCGCTGTTCGAATGGATGGCGGGAGCGCGAGCAGAGAAGCCGACCTTGAGCTGGGATCCTCGGGTCAGTACGTGTGTAGTGATCGCGTCGGACGGCTACCCGGAGAAGCCGATAAAGGGTGACGTCATCGAGGGCGTCGATCTGGTAGGGCTTGTGCCGGACAGCTTGATTTTTCATGCTGCCACCAGCCGCGATGAGCGTGGTAAGCTTGTATGTAACGGTGGGCGAACGTTGAGTGTGGTCGGCCTCGGCGCCGACCATCAGAGAGCGCGAGATGTCGCGTACAAGGCGGTCGACCTGATTCAATTACGAGGACGGCGGGTTCGGCGCGATATTGGGCTATAATTACCTTCCGATCTGTGAGGGCTCTCCTATGCTACAAGCTGTTCGAGTGAAGTTGTTGTGGGTGCTTGCAGCAGCCTTGTGCGTTGGAGCCGTGACACTTTCACAGCAGTTGGCCGCCCAACAGGTGATCGGTGCGCAGCTGCGTATACTCGACTCGGCGGGACTGGTAAGGGCTACGAAGGTCGTGGTGGATTCAGGTACCGTAAAGATCTCGCTCGATGAGGCGGGGTTGGTGAAGGGGGAGTGCGTAGCTACGAACTTGGATGGTTTGGCAGCAGAGCGCAGGATCCCGGTTTCGCCGAACGCTCAGTGCTTCTTTGAAAAACTATCGATTGGCTCCTGGCAAGTCAAAGTGCCCGGAGATGTGCGTTGGCGTGCGCAGATCTATGAATAGCTCGCTGCTCTCTCTGTACGGACCATCGAACGCAGAGGAAGAGGGGGCGGAACGACTCTTTGCCAATCTTCCTGAACGAGCAGAGTGCCTTCAACGAGTTGCTCAAGCCAAGGGTTACGACCTGGTGGTTCTTGGCGGCGGACTCACGGGGGCTATTGCTGCTCACCAAGCATCGTTACTGGGAATGAGGGTGTTGGTACTTCACGAGAGCTACTTCGGGAGTACCTCGCAGATGTGGAGTATTGGATACAGGGATCTTTTCAGGTCGCCGGTACTCTCGCGATTGAGAGACGCTCGGAGGGTAGGGTCTTTAGTGGATCTCTTTCCGGCGCATCTCGAGCGGTCGAGGGCGCTGCGTAGTACGACGCGACGACCGTCGCTCGTAGATGGGTGGGTCCACAAGCTGTGCCGTGGTCGACATGCGCTCCCGAACGGAGAACTCCCGGAATGCAATGAAAGGGCGGCTATCCGCGAAATGATACTCGCGGCACGGCAGGAAGGAGCGCTGTGTCTCTCCGATGTCGATATATCGTTTGTTGAGGCAGAGAGCGATACGGGTTTGTACTGGGTAGGAGTACGGGATCGGATATCCGAGTGGAGCAGTGAAGTCCGCGTTGGCTCCTTGCTTCTCGACCCGTCAATCGTTCGAATTCCTACCTCGCGGCTTGGGAGGCGGGTCGGACCTCAGTCGCGCGATAGCTCCGTGTATCTGCGTGCGGTGTGTCAACTAGCAGCGGCGCACTCGATCGAGCCTCGTCAAGTTGTGGCGGGGGATTGCGAGGGGCGCGAGTATTTTCTTTCTACCGCGTCATCGCCAGAGGTTGTGGAGATCGTTCTTCTCGATTCCGGGCTGGATACCCTTCAGGTGGTGCAGACGATCTGTGCGTCGCATGGATTGTCACTGAAAGAAGTAATCTTCGCGGAGAAATTCCGTCAATCTCGTGTGGGGCGACACGCGCTCGAGCAATATGGGGGGCTCTTTTTCCCGCGTGAGTGCGGTCCATGGGATGCGTGGCGTAGTGCGCAGCGGATCATCGGCGAATTGCAGCGGGCTGCACATGTCGACGAGTCTGCGCGCGCATCGGTCGTGCCTCGATTGCTCCCAGGGTCGCCTCACGCTGGAGATATCGAGCGTTTTCGGGCTGCGGCTCTAGCGGCGCTGGTACCGGAGGCCGAGATAGCGCGTGCGGTGGAGCGTTGGCATGGAAGGGTACGATATATCCCTGACTTCGCGCGTGGGCTCGAGCTCGCTTGTCCTGGAGTGTTGCGCGGGGAAGTGGAGCTGGCATACCGAAGTGATCAGGTGGCAACGCTCGACGATCTGCTCTTCGGATCGCTCGGCCTTGATACCGATCCGCAGTGGCCCGAGAAGGTTGAGCCGTTGGCGGCGGCTTTGTCGGAGATCTCAGGTGGGGTTGTAACCGCGAGCCTCATCAAAAGATAAGGCTCGCATCAGGGTGGTTTGCTAGAGCCACCGAAGATAGTCCCGAGTTCCCATCGTTTCTTTCTCGGGCTGACTTCTCCATCGCTTATGAAACCAAACCCACTGCTCGGGATAGCGACGAACCAACGCTTCGAGTCGGGAGCTGTACTCAGCCAGGATCGATTGCCTGTCGGTATCGTTTCGGATCTCTTCGACGAAAAGCTCGAAGCTCGACCGGCCGGTTTGAAAGAGGAAAGCCGTGACGAACCGAGCGTTGAACTTCTTGCCGAGTGCTACGAGCGAGGATGGCGTCTTTGCAGGAGTACCGAAGAACGGCACGTAATCGCTCTCAACGCGTGTGTCCTGATCTATCAGTGCGGCAAGGACTCGCTTCTCGCGCAGGCAGCTCACGATCCTCTTTAGTCCAGAACGGTCAGAGCGCCAGATGGTTTCCACCCCGTATGAGTCGCGGATCTTTTCAAGGAGCTGCTGCACAACTGGATTGCGCGCCTCTCGACCGATCGTGGTTACCTCGACTCCGCGGGCGATGACGTAGGCAGCCAGGAGATCCCAGTTCCCCGTGTGTGCGGTGAGAGCCACGATAGGACGTTCTCCGGTGAACCAGCCCTCGATCTCCGTCCAATTCTTACACGTGATGTTGGAGAGAGGCGGTCGGGTCATCGGCTTCAGGTTTAACATCTGAAACATGTATCGCCCCGCGTGTGCGAATACGCGACGACTCAAAGGGCCAGGGCGCTCGTTCTGAAGGAATCTCTTGAGTTGCAGACGCGTTACCCGCAGCTCCCTGGTCGGAATACACCCAGCGAGGAATCCGAGCCCCCAACCGATTGCGCTCCGGGCTGAGAATGGGAGTGCGGCAACTAAAGAAATGAGGCTAATCAAAGCGCGAGCCGGAATAGTGGATCGGGCGCGGGGCGACTTGATGGAGTCATCGGTGCGTGATTCAGGACTTTTTACAGCGGCATCGACCATTCGGCGTCGTCATCTTTTCTCTGATTGTCACGGATACCAGACATCAGGATGAATTCGGCAACCCGATCTGGCACGAGCAATCCAGCAAACTCTCCGTTGTGGTGTACCATGACTGCCGGGCTCCCGGTATCCTCTAGCATCGCGTATGCCTCGGAAAGTGGGTGTGTGCCCTCGACCGCCGGTATCGAGCGGTTCATGATCGCAGATACATATGCGTCTGGCCTGGTGGCTGCGTGTTGTAAGATATCTTCACGAACGAGCACTCCGAGGAGTTCTGAGCCGATCACGACCGGGTAAAGCGGTTGAAGCGAGGTCAGGGCGATCTTGAGCGCTTTCGACACTGTCGTTCCGTGTGGAAAGGTTTCGAGCCTGTCGCGTGGAATCATGGCGTCCTGCGCGGTGAACGCAACCGCTACTACACGGCTTTCCGCTCGCACGTATTCCTGGATGGCGGCGAAGAAGATGATGAAGGCTATGATGAACAAGATCGGTTGTTCAAAGACGAGCGCCACGATCGCCAATACGAAGCAGATAGCCTGGCTGATACGCGCCGCGATCAGGGTCGGATTCTTCACTTTCAATAAATTGAGGGTGGCACGCAGAACACGCCCGCCGTCCATGGGGAGCGCCGGCAACAAATTGAAGACCGCCAAGGCCACATTGGTCATAAAGAGGCGTTCCGGCATCCCGATCGGCGTTTCGGGGGTCAAGGGCGGCGTTGGAAGCGAGATGAACGGAAACATCGCCCCAGCTATGACGACATTCACGAGCGGACCTGCCAAGGCGATGACGAGCTCCGCTTTGGGGGTTGGCTGGGAGAGTAGGGTGGCGATCCCTCCGAAGGGATACAGGGTTATGTCGCGCGTCTGTACGCCGAAGCGTTGTGCAACCAGGGCATGTCCAAGCTCGTGGAGCAACACGCACACGAAGACCATGACCACGAAAAACGCTTCGAAGATCGGTTTGGTATTGGTTGCTCCGAAGGCGAGCCAGACGACCAGTATGAGAAATGTCAGGTGTATCCGGATCGGTATCTTAGCGACAGTTCCGAGCTCGAGTACCCATAGAGAACGCGATTTTTCCACAACCACCTCTTTGCGCATGCTACACGGAACAGAGAGTAATTGGTACACGATCAAAGACAAGTGCCGTCATCCGGGCTGATCTTGTTTAGCCCCTAACCAGTCGAGCTGTGCTACTTGACTTCCTCGTAGAGCCTTGTTTTGTTGTACGCATTCGTCGAGTATACAGCTAATCCGACGGGTAGTGCCTCCCAAAACAGAGGGGATACTAGAGGTATAGGAGGATCATGACTGTTGAGAAAATAGGGGTTGTTGGACTCGGATACGTGGGGCTGCCGCTGACTTTGGCATTAGGGCGGGCATTCCCGGGTACGGTCGGGTTCGATGTCAACCAAAGCAAGGTCACAACGCTGCTTGCCGGTCGCGATCCTACCAACGAAGGATTGGAAGAGGAGATTCAAAGTTCGACCGTGGAGTTCACCACGGATCCGACCTCTCTCGAAGGGTGTGATGTCGTCATAGTCGCCGTGCCGACCCCGATCGATGACAACCGACAACCCGATCTGACTCCGCTCATAAAGGCGAGCACCCTAATAGGAAGCCACCTCAAGCGTGGGGCGGTAGTTGTGTACGAGTCTACTGTGTATCCGGGAGTAACCGAGGACGTGTGCGGTCCAGTGCTCGAATCCCAGTCCGGCTTTCGCAGAGGTCAGGACTTTTTTCTAGGGTACTCTCCGGAGCGCATTAATCCGGGTGACAAGGAGCATACCCTCGAGCGCATCGTGAAGGTCATCGCAGGAGAGGATGAGGCCACTACCGAGAGGATAGCCAAGGTGTACGGCGCTGTCGTGAAGGCAGGGCTCCATCGAGCGAGCTCGATCCGGGTAGCGGAGGCGGCTAAGGTTATCGAGAACACCCAACGCGATCTCAACATAGCGCTGATGAACGAATTGGCGCTGATCTTCGATCGCATGGGCTTACGGACGAAGGATGTTCTGGAAGCAGCGGGCACGAAGTGGAACTTCTTGCGGTTCTCCCCAGGGTTGGTGGGTGGACACTGTATCGGCGTCGATCCTTATTATCTGACGGCGAAAGCGCAACAGCTCGGATACCATCCGCAGGTGATCTTGGCGGGGCGTCGTATCAACGACGACATGGGTAAGTACATCGCGCAGCGCGCAGTTAAGTTGATGACGCATTCGGGTATCGCCCTCAAGGGGGCTCGGGTAGGGATTCTCGGAGTTACCTTCAAAGAGAACGTTACCGACACACGAAACAGCCGTGTTCCCGACATCGCTCGTGAGCTTATGGAATTCGGTATAAAGCCGTACGTATGCGACCCGATAGCGGAGGCTGACGGGGTACACGAGGAATACGGCATAGAGCTCCATCCGTGGGAGCAGCTCTCGCGTCTCAATGCGGTGGTGATAGCGGTCGGGCACGATGTGTTCAAAGCCAAGCCGGTCGGGGAGATCCTGGGATTGCTGGCCGATGGTGGAGTAATCGTGGACGTCAAATCGATGCTCAATCCGAGCGATATTCCGTCGCATGTGGCGTATTGGAGCTTATAGGCCATGAGTATCGCAGGATCGTCTCAACGTCGGTGGCTCGTTACGGGAGCGGCGGGATTTATCGGATCGCACCTCGTCGAGCGGCTCTTGACGCTCGGTCAGCACGTGATGGGAGTAGACAATTTCTCGACCGGCAAGCGCTCGAATCTCGAGGCGATACAGCGACAGGTTTCGGACGACGCGCGGAAGTTCTTCTCGTTTTTCGAACAGGACATCCGCGACCGCGAAGGCTTGTTCAAAGTAGTGGAGGAATTCAAGCCCGATGTCGTGCTGCATCAGGCGGCGCTCGGTTCTGTTCCCCGTTCGATCGCTGATCCGGTCGCTTCGCACGAGTCGAACGTCGATGGTTTCGTGAACGTGCTCGAAGCGG
>JBIIOE010000099.1:0-13973 GCA_044337105.1 Bdellovibrionota bacterium
AGGGCCTCCGGTTCGACGAGTAAAATTGACGCCCGTGCCCGCTCTGCCGGGCTCATCTGCATGGCATTTTCTTTCATACTGCTGACTTGGCTTCCCTGTTAATCCCCATTTGGTAAGAAGAACCGAGAGTTCCTCCGGGCAGGGCACCCGAGCCGTCCTGCCTACTTACGTAAGCGAGGCAAATCCCTTCCTGCTGCTAAAGTAGATCTTGGACTGTGCTGTCCAATTTCTGCTTCCAAGCTATCGGTGGGTTATCCCTCGCTTTCTCAAAGGTAGTCGGCAGTGCTCTGGTCGAGCTTTAGGGAAGCGAGCTGAGCGTTCGGAGAGCTTTGGTGTGCAACGGTTAGCGAGTTGGCAGACCCGGGGGTATAGTGCTGATGGGGCGTGAGGAGCGGGAGCCCGCCGTTACACGAAGCGTCCTGGCTCGTGCGCAGTGCCTCGAGACGCGGGGTTAAGCCGTCGAGAGAGGCCGCATAGGGACTACCGAGGCGTGCGAGTACGATAGAGCTCGCACAGGTATCGAAGCCGGCTCGTCGAACGAGACTCAGGGCTAGCCGGTCGGCTTGCAGTTCGTTGTCGACAGATCCGGGACGTTGATGTCCGAGGGCGATATGGCTCAATTCATGCGCTAGGATGAAGGCGAGCTCCGACCGATTGTCTAGGAGTTCGAGGGCAGACGTAGTGATGACCACCTCTGCCGAATTACGCACGAATGCATTGGGAACAGCGCTGGCTTCGATTGCGATATGGGGTTTTTCTGAGTCGTGCAGAAACGCCTCGACCTGCATCAGTCGAGAAAAGATCTCCTTGGCGCGCGAGCCTGTGTACTCGAGATACTGCTTTTGGGGTGAGGGGTGGGGCGAAGCGCACGAAAGAAACTCTTCGGCGCGGGCTCGAGGGACAACCGACATCATCAGCAGGAGCGCGACGTAGCATACGCATCGCAGGGTTCGTTCGAGCACCATATAAAACTCCACTTTCCCGCTAGGGGTAGGTTTTGCCTCGCTTGTCTGGGGGCGTAGCCTTTCCCTTTGCTGTCGGACGCCCTATAGTCCCGGTGTCAGTTCTTATAGATGTAGATGCCGCGGTTCTCCGGAGAAGCGCGAAAAAACTCGCCCCCTTTTGTCAAAGAGTGCATCGAACCGGTCTCTATCAGGCGGAAATTGACGCATGTCATTTCGTTCGGACACCCGAGGGGCTCGCGGTTGGTTTTGTTCTCTCTGTAATTCGATTGTATCATCGGGTAAAAGAGCGCCTCAACGGAAGTTTCAAGTATGGGTCAACAACGCAAAACAGAGGTCCGGCGTGAGATGCGAACGGTGCTCGCAAATCTCGACAAACGTTGGGAGATGGCCGCGCATGGGGAGCTGTGTGCTCACTTAGGCCGATTGATTCAGGTGTGCTCCAAAGAACCGATTCGGCACGTTTTGGCCTGGGTTCCCTGTTTCCCGGGAGAGGTAGACCTGGCGGGATTTATCGGAGAGATGCTCAGGAGTAGAGCCGTTTACCTACCACGGGTTCAGGACGCAGGGATCATGAGATTCCACCGTATCGACGACGAGTGGGCCTCGCGCTTGGAGACGACGCCGCGAGGAATCTTGCAACCAGAGCGAGGGTACGGAGAGGAGTTCGACGCGGATGAGGCCGAAGGGGTAGCCATAATCTCCCCCGGATTGGCTTTTGACAGGAGTGGACGGAGACTTGGCAGAGGTCAAGGATACTACGATCGCTTTCTTGCTGATCCGCGCTTGGCAGCGGCCGTGCGAATAGGTGTATGTTGGTCGATGCAGCTTCTGCGCGAGATCCCGGTCGATCAGCACGACATCCCCATGGATTGGATCTGTCACGAGCGTGGTGTGGTAACCGTGAGCGGCGAGGACGTGGTATGAGTGGAATTACAACACCCGTGAAGGGAAGCAATCTACGTATCCTATTTCTGGGAGACGTAGTCGGAAGACCTGGAAGAGAGGCCGTCGCGAAAAGTCTACGCGCAATGAGGGGCTCCCTCGAGATCGATCTGGTAGTTGCCAACGGAGAGAACGCCGCAGGTGGAGCAGGAATAGATGCCGGTACGGCCGCGGAACTTCGCACGAGTGGCGTAGACGTGATCACCCTGGGTGATCACGCATTTCAGCGCAAGGGAGCGCTGGACTTCCTCGCTAAGAACTCAACCTGGTGTATTCGCCCGTTCAACCTTCCTGAGCAGACGACTCCGGGCAAGGGATGGTGTTGTTGGACATCGCCGAGCGGAACCAAGGTTTTCGTTTGCAATGTGATCGGCAGGGTATTCATGAGTGGCGGATACGACTGTCCGTTCCGCGGGATTGATAGAGCACTGCAAGAGATGGAGGTCGCTTCGAACGCCATCGTGCTGTGCGACGTGCACGCAGAGGCCACATCAGAGAAATGGTCTATGGCCCGATACGTCGACGGAAGGATATCGCTCCTGGTGGGCACCCACACGCATGTACAGACCTCTGATGCTCAGATCCTCCCTGGTGGAACGGGATACCTCACAGATCTCGGAATGACCGGGTGTCCCGGTGGAGTCATCGGCATGGCTTCGCACGTCGCGATGAAGAGGTTTCTCTCCCCAACTCCGGCTCCTTACGAGATAGCGGAAGGCGACGGAGCGCTCAACGGTGTGCTTGCGGACATCGATACGACAACGGGCAAGGCGCGTTGGATCCAGTTAGTGTCGCAAGTCAGATAGCTTGAGTGTGTTAACTCGTCCTCGTCGATTCTACGGCGGCGAGAAGGGCCTGCATCTGGAAAGGTTTTTCCAGGTATGCATTGGCAGCGACGCTGGACATGGTTTGCGCCTCTCCGGCGTTTGCCGACAACATGAGTACAGGGATAGCGGCTGTATCGGGGTTGCCTCGTAGGTGTTCCAGCACCTCGATACCGTTCATCTGCGGCATCTGCAGGTCGAGTACAACGAGGTTCGGCATCAAAGAGGGCAGGGCCGCGAGGGCTTCAGCGCCACTTCCGAACGCCTCCACGGTGAATCCTGAAGCTTTCAGGTATTCCTGCACGAGGAAGCGTATCATTGGATCGTCGTCGACGATTACAATCTGTCCTTGGCTCATACTTGCTTGTCCTCTGGTGTGCTCGGCATCGGAACTCCCGTCTCTGAACCAGCATTTCTACTTTCGTCAGTGGCGATAGCCTTAGTGTCACGTTCTCGAAGAGGGAAGTACAGAGATACGCAGGAGCCTCTACCGTGCTTCGATTCGAGAGTCATGAAGCCTTCGTGGTCGCGCATGATAGCGAAGACAGTAGAGAGCCCCAGCCCTTTGTGTCGGGATCCGTCCTTGGTTGAGAAGTGTGGGTCTGCCGCATGGGCGAGTACCTCTGGGGGCATTCCCTGTCCTGAATCCATCACCCTGAGTCGTACGAATCGGCCTGGGCGAGTTCCGGGATGGATATTCGAGAGCGCTTCGTCGATCTCCTCCTCCGCCACTTGTAGAGTTATCGTGCCCCCCTCTGTTCCGTACGACTCAGAGGAGTTCAGTATGAGCTGGCCCACCGCATGAGCCACGAGGGCAGGGTTGACCTCGACCGGGGTCTGTCCGGTGGCGAGGTCGAGTACGACGGGGGTAGCTTTGTTAGGAAGCTTTTGCAGGAGCGGCGCACGCTCGTGGATCATGGTGCTGAGATCCACGCGCGAGCGCCCGCTAGCGCAGAACTCCGAACTCAGTTCTCGCAATTGATTGGAGATGCTTTGACCTCGCGCGGAGTCTTCTACAATCCCTTCACATAGGGTCTGGGCCCCTTCGGGGGTCTTGGGAGAGAGCTGCAGGGCGCGCTGAGAGATCGACTCGAGAAGCTCAGAAAAGCTCTCGGACGCTCCGCGCGCAAACGCCTCCAGTGACTCGAGCCGCTTTTCGTTCAAGAGCTCGTGATCGATGGTGCGACGTTCGGTGATGTCTCGCAGGGTAACTACTCTCGGGCAGGGGCGCTTGTCCTGTGTCTTTTCGGAGTCTCGGGTTGCTACCAAGTGCGGGCGGAGTGAGACCTCCATGAAGCGCACCTGTCCGCTCCTGGTAACGGTTCTCATCTCGTCGACGACTTCTTGTTCAGGGTCCGCTGTGTGCAGCAGATCCGTGATGTGCTGAACGATATCTGAGTTGGGAGCGATATTATTCAGTGCGTAGCCCTCTACGCCGGGAATGACGATATCGGTGAGCGCTCGAAAGTGGTCGTTCATGAATAGAACGGTGCCGTCTCCATCCAATGCGCAGACGCCTCTGAGCAATCCTTCGCGCTTCTCGGAATCTCCCTCTGTCTTGGAGTCGAGGGCTGAGGTGAAATCTCCGTCGTTGGTCATCGCGGAGAAGAAGAACTCTTTGCTTTCGGAGGAGTGTCGGAGAGCCTCTTCGCTTGAAAGACTCGAGGGGTCGATACTGAGAAGTTCCCGAAGTGCCAAGAGCGACAGCCGGTATCCGACCAGGCTGGGGACGAGCACCAACGCGGCGAAAAGCCCAAAGGCAGCCGTTAGGTTAGAGGCATTCAGGCTTGCCGAGGTAAATGCATCGAGCCGGTTGAGGGTGGCAAGAACGGTGAAGAGCGTCACAACGGCACACAGCGCGGTGACGTGTACGAGGAGATCGCTCAAGAGATTGCGTGGTGGTCTGTGCGTCAGGAATATCGATATGTTTTGATTCAACAGAAGGGCTCCAGCGACGAGTGAAAACACTACGTCCTGCAAGCACCGGAAGAAGAACATCTCCTCGGACCAAGGACCAGCCAGGGAGACGACGCCTTCAAACGCGCCAGAGCTCGGCAGCACCAAGATGCCCCAGAACCCCACCACGGTGAGGTAACCGGGCATGGTCGGAATAACGCGTCGCACTGCAGCGATCGCAATGAGCTCTCCGCCAATCCTTAGCAGATCGAAGAACTCCCAGTGCGCGACGGCACTCGGAAGCAGCCCGACACCGAGCGCAATAGCGACGCCCCTGATGCCGTAGGCAAGAGGGATCACATAAAGAAGGATATTCCAGACCTCGGGAACCCATCCGCTCCCGATCCTGTATCCGATCAAGGACGCTGCGCTCGCGAGTACGGCGAGCACGGTAGAGGTCAATACCTCTTTGCTCGTTGCATTTCTTCTAAACACGCAGCAAACCCCCAACTCGACTCAGTCCCTGATACTTGGATGCAAGGCGTCGTTTGATGGGATCAATCTTCTGTTCAGAATTGGTTGTAGTTGAGATTTTTCCCGTATCGCTCGATAGTCCTCTCTGACATCAGAGAATGGGATGAATTTGGGGTTGCGGTAGAACGGCTGTTTATTTAGAGCGGTTTCGGTCGCGGTAAATAATAAGTTGGTTCCAAGCGCGATTATGTGTGCATCCTAGCTGTTGGTACGGCCTAAAGGGTGTGTGATCGCATTCTTGAATGGCGTACGGTGGTGGTAGTGCGGTTGGATTCGAGACGCCCAGAGACAGCGGGTAGTCGCTGATTTTACAGGATTAGGTAGAGGCTCCCATGAGCATGAAGAGATTTGCTGCTATCGCTTTGATGGTTGTCGGTTCATACACCGTGCAACTGTCTGATATTTACGCACAGGATCATTTGCCGACGGACAACGGTCTGACAACGTACCACAGCGGCCCGCGGTACAGAGAGTCGGAATCCCATCCGTTGCGGGTGTTGGCCTATGTGGTCCATCCGATAGGATGGTTGGCGCGTGAGGTGTTTTTCCGGCCGCTGAGCTACTTCGCGTCATCGACCGAGGTCACGCGCAGCGTGATGGGATATCGTGAGCCGTTCGACTATCGTCAGCCAGAGTGCTTCTCGGGAGACGACAGCACCCCTGATTGCCGCACTATAGTACCGTTTAATTACGACTCGTTCTCTGGCAGCGGTGCTGCTGCCACAGGTACAGCTGCGACAACGGAAGAGGGCACCTTGGTCGGTTCAGAGCGCGCCGTGTACTTCCCGGATGTAAATTTTGACTTCGATGCGCGCAGCCTCAACGGCCTCGGGAAGTCCAAGGCTGCTCAGGTAGGGCAGATGCTCGCGAAGGATCAATCCGTGAGGGTGGTGCTCCAAGGGCACACCGACTACAAGGGAAGTGATCAGTACAACATGAAGCTCGGTATGGATCGCGCCGAGGCGGTACGACATGAGTTGGTCGCGCTGGGCGTTTCACCCGAGAGGCTTTCGACTGTGAGCTTTGGGGAATCACAACCCCTCTTTGCAGAGCAAGAGGATTGGGCTCGTGCTGCAAACCGTCGCGTAGAGGTTCATCCCGATGGCGGTGCGCAGGTTGAACAGCCGCAGCTCAAAGAGGTCGAGTAGGCGCAGCGCTGTGTTGCCTCAGGAGATAACAAGAACGCCTGCATGACGGGCCTTTGAGCCCGTCACGCAAGCGTTTTCTTGGTAATGATTCGCCCGCGAAGAGGACAGGAATAAATACTATCCGTTCGCAGCCTCACGCACCTCAATAGCTCCGTCACTCTTGGTGTACGAAGACTGAGCGCCGATTTGAGGCACCTGCTTGGCAGGAGTGAGGCCGAGCCACTCGAGTACCTGCCGTACGGTCGAGCGCTTGTTCTCCTGCATGGTCACTAGACGACGAATAGTCTGAGTCTCGGAGAGGAGCAGGATCTGGTCGCGATCTCCCTTCTCTTCGAGCTTCTCGACTCTGCGCTGCAACCAATCGCGTTGAGCACGCAGGTCGGCGACCTCGCTCTCCTTCATATCGAGAATTCGCTCTTGCAGAGTAACGAGATTGCGCAAACGAGCCACCTCCTGCTGCATATCAGAGTCGATGGTATGCTCAGGCTCCGATGCATACGGCGTGTCGGAGGAGATCTGCGAGTAATACGAGGGGGACGCCTCTGCTTGAGTTACCTGCTCGTCGGTAGCTCGAGAGGCCGAACAGCTGATGGCACTCTCGAGCTCTGAAGCGCCGCACGGTGACTCAGCAACTGGCGTTTCGTCACTCGTTGCAGCAGCCGGTGTGGGTGCCTTCCCTTGATGAACACCGAAGATCTCGTTGACCTCGCTGCGCGAATACAACCGCAACCCGTCCGGCTCGATCTCGACGTGTAGATACCCAGCGTCCGTAAAGCGCTGTAGCGTCTTCGCGGATACTCCAGCGAGGCCGATAGCCTCGGTTTCAGAGATGAAGTCTTGATATCCCATACGTCCTCTCTATAGGTAATTCATTTCGCGTACCTCGACAACCGAAGTGGCTCCCGGAGTTTGAGTGGCACGGCCGCCCGTTACCACTGCGCGAGATCCGTTCGGAAGCTCTTCGCGCTCCTGAACGGCACGTAACGCCACATCGATCTCGTCGAGGTGCGTATCCGCCGACTCGAACGAGATCGGACGAACGCCCCAGTACAGCGCTAGTTGACGAAGAGTGGTTGGTCGTCGTGAAAGGCCGTAGAGCGGTTGTTGTGGGCGATACTTCGCTACCAGTCGCGCCGATGTGCCGGTTTCGGTACAGGCGATGATGGCGGCTGCAGATACTTTGACTCCGGCTGCGCATGCTGCGTAGGCAATTGCATCGGGAACCGTTGCCGAGTCGGAGTTTCTCAAGCGCAGCTTGTACTCTTCGAAAGCAAAATTCTGCTCGGCAGCCAACGCGATACGACTCAGATACTTTACACACTCCTGAGGATGCTCACCTATTGCCGTCTCGTCTGAGAGCATCACCGCATCGGCGCCACCCATGACGGCTGCCGCGATGTCTGACACTTCTGCACGAGTCGGCCGAACGGAGGTAATCATCGAGTGCATCATCTGAGTAGCCACTATCACCGGCACTCCACGGAAATTCGCCTCCTCGATTAGTCGACGTTGCAGCATCGGGAGCTGCTCGAGAGGAACCTCCAAGCCGAGGTCACCGCGCGCTACCATCAGGCCATCCGAAGCCTGAATGATCTCCTGAATGTTCTCGAGCGCCGCGCGACGCTCGATCTTCGCGATGATGCCGGCGGTGGATCCCTTGTCGTTGATGATGTGGCGCAGCTTGATGATGTCCTCGGCCGAACGCACGAAGGAGATCGCCACGAAGTCTACCCCGTTCTTGATGCCCCACTCGAGGTCGTGCAGGTCTTTCTTCGTGGTAGCCGGGAGATCGACCTGGCTATCGGGGAAAGCGATACCGACGCGTGAGCGGATTCTGCCGCCCTTTACCACGCGGCATACGACGTGGTCGGTCTTGACCTCCTCGGCCGCGAGCTCCAGTAAGCCGTCAGCGAGTAAGATGTGGTGTCCTGGTTTGAGTACCTGCAGCGGATTGACGGTCTCGACGTAAATGGTTTGCGCGTTCGAGAGGTTGCCGTCCGCGCATCGGAGATTGATCGTGTCGTTGTCGGAGATTGGACAGAAGTCTCCCTCGACATTGGAGATGCGGATCTTTGGTCCTGAGAGGTCTTGCAAGATTGCGATCCAGACTCCCATCTCGGAGGAGATGCGGCGAACCTCGTTGAGGACGGCCAGGTGTTCGTCGTGGCTGCCGTGCGAGAAGTTCAGGCGGAATACGTTGGCACCGGCCTCGATCAGCTCCCGGATACGCTCAGGGGAGCGGGAGGAGGGGCCCAGGGTGGCAACGATCTTGGTTCTGCGGTGATTGAGAGCGCTTTGGTCGGGAGGCGACTTCCGGGTCCATAGCTGCGAGGTAAATACATCAAAATTCATGGTATATCCTTAAAATGAATCGGCGTTAGATTAAGCCAGCCGCTACCACCGATACAAGATGCAGATGACTGATTGAGTGCAAAACAGAGTCCTGGGAGCGCTGTAGGGATGAGTTTTGCCTCGTTATCCGTAGTGACCTCCCTTTTGGACGTACCATGTGAACGTGCTTGTTTGCGGTGGGTTGGGTTTGCTGCAGAAATTCGGCTCTCGGGCGGCATCAAGAGCACCGTCTGGACCTCCTCATGACATCTAATGTTTCAAGCACTGAATTGTGTGCCCTCTGTGCCAGATGACCTGGAGAGGTTGGGAGTAGCGAGGTTTAACTAGTGTTTGAAAGCGAGCCAGCGCGTGTCATGAGCGTTCAAGATTCATTCAGCGGGGAAGGTCGGCAGGAGTATCTTAGTAAGAAGGTCTCCATCAATGGACAGACCGTAACCCTCTACAGCAGCAATGGGCAAACGTGGTTTTCTTCGCCTGAAGAGATTCCTGAGGTGATGGCGCGTTTGGATAACACCCGCATCCTTTTGAACGAACCAAAGGGGGAGGCCCCAGCAGCGGCACCGAAGCCGACCTCTGCGAAATACCGCATTCGCGGGCCTAAGCCCCGTCCGATCTTGCAACAAGAGGGGGGGCCGATCACTGGCACTCCGGTGGAGCCGGTATCGTCATCCACACTCGAGGTGAAGGTAGGGCAGGAATCTCTCGAAATAGTGTCGAAGCCGGCCAAGGGAGCCGGGCATGCAAGTGCCTCGACTCGTAAAGTCGAGCCGGCAAAGCAGTACCAAAAATTGGTGGCGCCCGTGTCGACGGGACCCAAGCCGTTAAAGGTGCCCAAGGCGCCGGCGGTCAAAGCAGCCGCTGCGCCCGCCAAGTCGAAAGAGCCCGCCGGAAAGAAGGTGTCTCAGGCCAAGGAGACTCAGGCCAAGGAGACTCAGGCCAAGGACACTCAGGAGAGTAAGCCGCGGAAGGCCAGCTCAGGCATGAAGAAATCGGCCCTCAAGAAAGCCTCAGTGGCTAAGTCGGCCCCTAAAAAGATAGGGGCCAAGAAGGCTCCGATCAAGAAGATAGGTGGCGTCAAAAAGAAACGCTCGTAGTGCGAAGTAGCACACGATCGCTAAGCTTTAGAGACAACCCCTGGTCTGTGACCGCATGCGCTATGCCTGGCACGTTCTGAAGGCTCTGAAGAGGTGTCGGAACGATGCCCGTGAGGGCCACAGTCCCGTGCGCACTGTGTCCGTCCTTATCCATCCGCAGGGTAATCTGCGTCTGTGCCGGCACCCGCAACATCTCGCCGCCGTGTTCGATGAAGAGGTACGTCACCAATGCGCCGGTCCACACCCCTGGCTGCTCTTCGCGGAGCAGGGTCGTATCGCTTTCAGCTCGTCGTAGTTGCGGCTTTTCATCCGCTTGTTCGAGGCTCCTGTGCGCATTACGTGGGGTTACCATTAAAACTCGCGCGGAGAGCCCTCCATCGTGCATTCGAGAAGAGAGGGTGAGCGCGTATCCATTTCGCGAGACCGTGCCGTCGTAGTGCGTGTGTTTCGATAGAGGGGCGCTGTTCTGCCCCTCTGTGGTGAGTCTCTGTGTAGGGGCAATGCCCCAACTGGTCGCGAGCTTGTAGCGAGACGGAGCACCCGAAAGATCGGGTTTCCCGATGAACGCGCGATTGATCCCGATTAAACACGCGAGCCCGGCTATAAGAAGCCCTATCATCTGGATCCCAGTGAGTCCCGTTTGTCGTCGCCCGGCGGTGCGCAGTCGTATCGATCGACTGCGGCGCTGTCGTATAGCTATAGGGTTAGCATCAGCCAGGGCGCCGCGGTGATGACGTGGATGGCTTCGACCGGTGCGAGTGTTCTGGTGTGCCCTCGTGATACTAGGAGTCACAGGGGCGTGAGCGGGGCTGTGGGGTTCGTGTGTGTCCGAGTGTTCATTCAGAGCCAGCACATAGTCCCCCGCTGTGGAGGATGACTGAATCATCCGGAGGGATGGCGCGCGCAGCAGCTCCTCGAGCTGCGGGGTGATCTCCGCGAGTTCGCCGACGGGTGGAGCCGCGGAAAGAGCGGAGTTATCGCAGCGATCCGATATACTGACTCTAACCCCCAGCTCCTGAAACGCGTCGACGAGAGATGAGAGGTCGTCGGGGGACTCCTTCCAGCAGATGACGGCGCTCCCCGGTTGCGCCAGAATCCGTCCCGTCTCCTCGGCCGATAAATTCAGGTCGGCGGTGCAAAAGCTAGTAAAGCGTCGTACGGCATGCGGCCCGTCCTCCACGAACCCGTGGAAACGGAGCGCAAACGGCCGCTCTTCAGAGGGGAACTGTGTTGAGTTTGACATATGCTCGAGAGGGGGAGTTCGGCCGAAACGGCCTTTCAGTTGAGGAATGCCGTCAGTTTAGGGTTGCTAAGCCCGTGAGTGGTTTGTAAGTTCCTGATGTTTATAGATTATTGTCCTTAGGTTCGCACGCTATCGATTGAGTAGCAGTGTTGTTCGGGGTATATAGATGTAAGGGCCAAGCGCAGGAGTCGAGACGCTCATGGGATACATAGAAGAAAACCTCATGTCGGATGAGGAGTTGATACGTGTGACCCGGCTGCATCCGATCGTGCTGATCGTGCCGGCGATGATGACCTCGTTCCTCGCAGGCACCGTCTCGATGGTACGCGACATCCCCTGGGCTTTTGCGCTCGTAGCTATCTTGTTGCTCTTGTCGGCATATCGTCTGAGTAACAAATTGCTCTTCTTTCTGACCTCTGAATTCGGCATCACCTCAAAGCGAGTACTCGGTAAAACCGGCTTCATCAAACGGCGCTCGCTCGACATAGTCTTAGTGAAGGTCGAGGCGATCCGTCTCGACCAGGATCTACTCGGGCGACTTTTCAATTTCGGGAGTATCGAGGTTACGGGTACCGGTGGCACCGAAGAGATTCTTGATTACATCCCCGAGCCATTGTCCTTCAGGAACGCGATACAAGAGCAGCTCTGGAAGCTCGGCAAGGACAAGACCGACACAGAGCGCCTCATGGATATGTAAAAGAGCGCGTCCACGAAACTTTTCTCTCGTACAGGCGAACTAGATCCGGAACGTGATGAACCGGGAGTGAGCCGTGAGTGTGTATTCATCTTTGGACCTCGAACGAGAGCGCATCTTTGCGCTTCAATGTAGCGCGCTGGCGCGTGTCGACAAGCAGGAGGTCATGCGCCGAGTTGCTGAAGGCAGCTCTTTCGTTGAGCTTTTTGCGAGCCTCGAACGCCGGAGCGGCGAGGCCCTTGAGCTACCTGATGTAGAGCCGATTCTCGAGGAATGTCGTCGCTGTGCGATCGAGATCTTGCCGTTGAGCTTTCCCGGCTATCCTGAGTTGTTGAGGGCTACGAGCTCACCGCCATTGGCGTTGTTCGTGCGTTCGGGTTCGCCCCTTAGGAACTTTCCTCGCGAGGCGATCTCCATCGTTGGATCACGAGCGGCGTGTGTAGAGGTGTGTCAGACGGCGTCTCAGCTAGCACACGATCTGGCGATAGTCGGATGCACGGTCGTGAGTGGTCTTGCGCTCGGGGTCGATGGCGCTGCACATCGAGGTGCTCTCGCAGGCGGGGGCGAGTGTCCCACGATCGCCGTGATGGCGCATGGTCTCGACACAGTCTACCCGCGTTCTCACCAGTTCTTGGCGCGATCTATCGTGGAGCGCGGCGGATTAATCGTGTCCGAGTATCCACCAGGCATACAGCCACTCAAGCATCATTTCCTAGAGCGTAATCGTATCGTAGCAGGATTGGCGCGCGGCATCGTTGTCGTTCAAGCCGGAGAGCGGAGTGGGTCGCTCGTTACCGCGAATTATGCCGCTGATTTCGGAAGGGATGTCTTCGTACTAGAAGGCTCGCGCGAAGACTCTCGCTACTGTGGTTCGGACCGTTTGTGCGAAGAGGGGGCGATACTGGTACAGAGCGCGGCCCAGGTTCTCTCTGAGTACGGACTGCGCGCACCGGGTCCGCAAGGCATGTGGGTGACGATCTCCCTCGAAGAGCTCACCTCGCGCACAGGCGGATCGATGGAGCGAGCATTAACCTGGGAGCTCGAGGGCCGTTTGGTGCGTTTGTCTGGAAACCGTTTTTCGTTGCGTGAAGTGTCCGGGGAGTAGGGGCCGTCATATTGACTTGTGTTGGGTCGTTGACTACTCTTTGTTGCTGAATCGAATGCTCGGTACAAATACTAGGCCCATATAAGGCTTCGGTTTTATTGCGGTGTTCGGATTTGATGGTGGCTGTAGCTCAGTCGGTAGAGCACCGGATTGTGGTTCCGGGTGTCGTGGGTTCGATCCCCTCCAGCCACCCCATCATATTCCTATCCAAACTTGGCTTCGCCAAGATTTGGATGACGGGTTAGGGGTATGCCCCTAACTACCCCGGAGTTTCCCGCTCGGCGCTCTCGCCAAGGGGCTGCCGCCCCTCTCGCTCCTGATCGAGGCTTCACGCCGCTTCGCCGTCATGTTCCTATTCGAACTTGGCTTCGCCAAGATTTGGATGACGGGTTAGGGGCGTGCCCCTAACTACCCCGGAGTTTCCCGCTCGGCGCTCTCGCCAAGGGGCTGCCGCCCCTCTCGCTCCTGATCGGAGCTTCACGCCGCTTCCGTGAAATTTCTAGAGCTATCAAAAGGTGGAGGCACTTTGGATACACGCTGCGAAATACAGCTATGTTTTCGGCTGTTACAAGAATTTAGATAGCCCACCGCAGCATTTCGGCTACTTCGAGTGTTGATTGTCTTCGTCAAATCTTTCGGCAATCCACATTTTCACGAGTGATTGCCTGGTAATGCCAAGGCGCCGAGCCTCCTTATCAAGGCTTGAAATAACCCACACAGGAAAATCGATATTTACGCGTTTCAACTCAACATTAACTCTGCGCACCTTTGATTTATCAAGAAACTTAGTGACATCGTCACCACGATCAAAAGCGGCATCGAAATCTTTTGCTTTAACTTTCTTCATACAGTCCCACCTCTTCTTTTCGGGAGCGTCTTACGGAGAGAATTCTTATTTTATCTCCGCGATAGGTAACAACTGCGCTCCAGTGTTTGCCATCAATAATGCCGATTAAGAGCAAGCGCTGTTCATCGGAAGTCCTCGCCTATGGATAAGAAGATCGATTAATTCCGGAGTTATATCAGCAAACTAGGTAGCTGGGATTTGTGTAAGCTTAACACCATCCTCTTCCGGGCTGCCTGGGGGGCGCTCTTGCAGGTGCTCGGCATTGACGAACGCGAACTCGCCGCCATATTCACCATACAAACAGCAGGTGAGGCACTAAACTACCATCC
>JBIIOE010000100.1:0-13839 GCA_044337105.1 Bdellovibrionota bacterium
CATGCTTTCCTAGCTATGCCTTCAGCCAGTGTGACTCCTCCTCCGGGTACGTTCACGTTTACGTGCACGAGCACGTTCACGTCGCGATAATACCGAGTCCTACCCACTCGATTCCGCGATGACCCATTAAACAGTTGTGCCGTTTTCCATCGGTTCACATCACGAGAATCGGAGAGCAATCCAAGACCCGCTCTCGTAACGAGGACGCCGTATCGCTCTATGAAAAGAGCCGCACGGCGATCCGACCGACCCCTCCGAACCTCTCGAGAGGGAAACGACGCAGAGCAGCAGGGATCATCGTCACTCTCACAGGTGTAGGAGCGAACGCCAAAGCCAGCACTCCGACTAGGACCGAAAGGGTCGTCGCAACGAGGACCACGGAGACAGGGGGAATCTCGAGGCTTCGCAACACGGGCAAGGCTCCCATTAGAGACACCCCCACGCAGCCCGCCACCCACAGTCCTGGTAGGTGCGGCTGCGCGATTTGGCGTACCGAGAGCGAGAGAAAGGATGCCGCCAACCGCGTGAGCAACAGATAGTTGACACCTACCGCAAGCACCACTGCAACAGCTACTCCGTTCAAACCGGCTATTGAGCTGCCCAGCAGAGAACCTCCGACGATCATCACCGTATAAACTCCCTGCAGCACTGCGTAGCGATATACTGCCCCGAGCGAACGGACCACTGTGTCGCTGCATTTATAGGCCGTTCGAAAGAACACGCCACACGAAAGGATCGTTACGACCGGAACAATTGCTGCCCAACCACCGCCGAAAAGTGTCCACACAATCTCCTCTGCAAGAAAGAACATAGCGATACTCGTTGGCAAAGCGAACAAAGCAACAACCTCGAGAGTCGAGCTGTACGCGCGACGTAGTAAGGCCTGATTGTCTTGCTTCTGAGCCATGGCCGGAAAGAGAACCCGCTCTAGGACCTGCCCTATGTACATCGCAGGTAGAGCCATGAGCTGATATCCCCGCGTGTACATTCCCAGTACCTCGACACCAAGCACGCGGCCGACCACGAAATTGTCGCCCTGGAGCGACATGAAGTTCAGAATTCTCCCGAGGCTGAAGCCGACCCCGGTATGAAGCAACTCGCGAACGTGTGTCATACGGAAACGACCGTTCGTGCGTAAGGGCTCAGCCGCCAGCAACAGCACCAAACGAATAGCTTTCATCGTGAGATGGCCAATCACGAGAGCCCATGCTCCAGCACCAAGAACCGCCAATACGACCCCGACACCTGCAATCCCTACCACGTACGAGATGTTGTCTCGCACGACTATTTGACGAAATCGAAGATTGCGTTGGAGTAGACTATCGGAGAGCACACCGAAACCATCGAGTACAAATCCAAAGGACAACGTCTTGAGAATCGGATCAACTTCGGCAGCCGTGAAAAACAGTGCTGCATAGGGAGCAATAATCCAGAGAGAGGCCGCAATAAAAACACCAGAGAGCACCGAAAGCACCATGCCTGTCTGCATCTCATCGGGTGAAAGGTTCGCTTTTTGGATCAACGCCGGACCAACCCCTACCTGCCCCACACGTTCAGCACAACTCGTGAAGATGAGTGCAACACCGACGATTCCGAAATCACGCGGACCGAGCAAGCGCGCCAAGATGGCCAGCACGAAGAGTTTGAGAGCTCCCTGCAACACAACCGAGAGATACATCCACGTAAAGCCGCTCATGACGGCGGAACCGAATCCAACTGACTTCTTTGACACGGCGACGACACCTCATGGCTGATACGACGAAGGAAAATGTGTGTAGGGAAGCGAGGCGAAACCTACCCGTCGCGAGAAAGTGGAGATTTGATTGATATTTGATTCTCGCGGCGGAGAAAAAACGCAGATGTATCCTCTGCGATACATTGAGTATTTTTCTTTGTCACGAAAATCGAAGAGCAATCAAAGATCCGCTTTCGCAGCAGGAAGGGCGGTTGCTTCGCTTCCCTAGGACTTGTACAGCACGCTGACACTATCTGGTTGTGACTTGGGTCATCCTAGGAAGGCGGGGCAGAAACCTACCCGTCGGGAAAGAGTGGAACTACCACAGGTGTATCCGCGCCTCGACTGAGACCTCGGCGTGAGCTCGGTCGAACGCTCGCCGAAGCCCACGATTCACTGAGGAACTTTCTACCTCGCGAAAATCGGAGAGCAACCCAAGATCCGCTTTCGTAGCAAGATGGATTTTGCCTAGCTTCCCTGGCGTGCCTCGTGTGCTTTTCTCCCTCGCTGCCCTCCCGCTCTCTTTGTTTCCCCCTTCTGGGCGGCACCCCCTATCCAAGCGCCCAACCTCACTAACGAGAATCAGGATACCGGTGCAGGTGCAGGATGAGGAGAAGGAGAATGATGAGGCGGAGGAATAGGATCGTGCTACGAACTCTTTCCTAACACAACTTCGGCTCTTACCCCCTCGATGTTACGAAGAGCCCTAAGGCAAAACCCCTTCCTGCTGCGAAAGCGGATCTTGGGTTGCCCTCCGATTTTTGCGACATGGAAAAATCCTCAGTGTATCGCAGCGGATACACCTGCGGTTTTCCACATCACGAAAATCGAATATCAACCCAACCTCCACTTTCTCGCGACTCGCTTCCGTAATTAAGAACTCAACAAGAGGAAATCCTGTGAGCGTCGTCATAGGTCGGCTCTGCGCCACCTACACATGGTTGAACCCGACACCCGAGCGCGATAACCTTCGCCCACCAACGAACTATCCTTTATCTTCTTCGGCTGGAGCGCGCGAGCATCCGTGCATACCGTTTTGACGTTCTTATCATCCGCCGTATGGCGACTGTATGCGTTCGGAGTCTTCGCGCTGTTCTTCAGCGTGGCAGATCAACCCCTGGGGCGAGAAGGAACGCTTCCTTTGAGCCCCACTTTGAGCGCGCTAGTGACACTTGTGCCGTTTCTCCTCGTAGCGATCTTCCGCGATCTACGACTACGAACGTCGACGCACCTGATTCGTCCTATTCGAGATAATCTACCCATCCTGCTTCCATTTGCCTCCATCGTGTTCTTCTCGCTCGGTCTCTCGATACTGCCCGAGTCGTTTTGGCAGGAGGGAGGAAAATGGATCTTACTCATCACCTATGGCTTCCTGATCACGGTTCTTGCGCTGTTCGTCCCCGGCATTTCGGCGCTACGGCCTATGATTCCATGGTACATCATCACAGCACTCGTTTTACTGCTGTGGTCACTGTGGCAGGACCTCTCGGTGCCCGGAACATACTCCGCCATCAATCAACGTGCAGCCGGATTCCCGGGCAATGCCAACTTTGCAGCTCTTGTCACCGTCATGTTGTGTGCAGCGAGCCTCGACTTCAATCGTCGAAGCAGCGGATGGCGCGACCTTCTGGTGATTTCACTCGGAGGGCTCATGGTTTTGGGAACGATGTCCCGGAGTGGTCTTTTGAACCTCACAGTTCTGATCGGAGTGTATCTCTACTTTCGTCTCCTACACGGCGGATTCCGTCTCCGAGAGACCATACGACTCGGCTTCGGAATCGCTATCACCCTCTGCGTACTCGGAGCGATACTCCCGCTCTACACGAACAACCTCGTTGGGCTGCAAGGCTCTACCCGACTGACGCGCTTTCTCAACAACGAACAGGTCGATGACGGTTCGGCAGAAACTCGCTTCTTTGCCGTTACTGATTCGATTCGACGTATCAACGAATCCCCAGTCCTCGGTCACGGCACGGGATATTCTCGAACCATGCCACATCTACCGCACAATCTCTATCTCCAGCAGTGGGTCAACAACGGGGTTCCGGGTGTAGTGAGCTTCATCGCATTGCTGCTGTTCAGCTACCGTACGTTCAAGAGGCGAAACTATCGCAACGGTCAGGCGTTCATTATTATCACAGCGGTGGGCGCAGCCTTCAGTCACAACATCCTGGATCAGCGCCCATTCCTCATGTTGCTGGGGATCCTCCTGGGGACCTCGGGGCTCGAAGCTCGTGAGCCGGCGTTTGCGGACCCTCGGCTCGTGCGACGAAACCTTACTGACACACGGCCTTGTTAAGAAGCAAGGCTCTGTACCTCAGGCATCCGTAGTCGAGCGCTACTCCTTGACTTCCACAGGCGAAGCAATATCAACCAGTAGCCGCTCCTGCGATTCGGGTACGGCAGCTTTCACTCTTTCCGGCAGACCGGCCAATCGCAAATACTCGGTCGTAACCCGCTCAGCACTATACCTTTGAAGCACACTGAGCCGAGCTTGCTCCGAAGCAGGGAGGCCCAGGGCGCGCCCCAGCGCTTGCGCCATGGCGTCCACATCACCGACGGGAACGAGCTGTCCGTAGGTGCCTCCCGCAAGGATCTCGGCTGGACCGCAGTTGCAATCGGTCGCCACCACCGGTGTGCCAAAGGCCATTGCTTGAATGAGCACATTGGGCAAACCTTCGTACTCGGAGGAGAGAACGAAAGCTCGAGCTCTCTTCATGAAGGAAAACGGATTCTGGAAAAAGCCCGGCAACGAGACGTCGGAGCGCAGCTCAAGTCGGGCTATCTCCGCTTCTAGGTTCTTACGCTCAGGCCCCTCACCTAAAATGACCAAGCGCACCTCGTGCGATCGGCGCAACACCGCAAAGGCACGTATCAGAGCGAGGAACCCCTTGTGGGCCTGCAGCCTCGCCGCGGCGAGGATAACGGGCACTTCGCCCGGGCGGAACCAGGGATGGGCTGGCTCCTGTTCGGCGAGACGCATCATATCATCGGAGACCACCGGAGTCCCTATCACCCTCACCAAGGAAGCGAGATCATGATCGATTGCTCGAAGCTCTTTTGCCACCCCTTCCGATACCGCGATGACCGCCCGAGCCAATTTGTACGTGCGAGGCAGCATCTTGTAGGTGAGGCGTCGTGAAAGGGTACGCTTCGGTTCGGAGATTGGAGCATTTGATTCGCGCACGATAACTGGCGTCCGACCTCCAGCGAGCCTGCCAGCGATGGCGGCGGTCACGTTCGCATGCATGATGGTGGAGAAAAGAACTGCGGGGCGATTATCCTTGAGATATCTGACTAGACGCGGGAGCACCAAGCTCACGCGCTGACGACCGAGATCGATCACCCTCACGCCAGGTGGAACCAGGTCCTCCAACACACCCGAGCGAATACACACGACGAGGTCGACGAGATAGCCGCGAGAGATCGCTTCCCGCGCGAACACGAGCATCGCGCGCTCCGCGCCTCCACCCCGTAAGCTCGGCACAAACACGGCGATCCGGGGTATCTTAGCGATCGAAACAACTCTCTGCATAAAACTACTCGAGCACTGGCTACACCGATGCACGCCTCGAGGAATGCGACACCTATATTGAAGAAACTCGTTGAGTTAGTGGAGGTATAGTGAACCACTCAGCGACGAGTAGTCTTATACCACTGAAGAGTACTGGAAAGTCCCTGATCGAGATCAACTTCCGGAGCCCACATGAGCTTTTGTCCAGCCAGCGAGTTGTCTATACAACTACGCATCTGCTCTCCCGCCTTTCCTGGCGCATGAAGGATCTCTACTCCTGGAGCCGCCATGTCACGCAGAAGTTGCGCGATCGTGTTAATCGAGGTTTCTCGTGAGGTTCCGATATTGAACTCACCTACTACTCGTGACTGCGCTGCGTGCACCACGGCACGGGCAACATCACCCACGTACACGAAGTCACGAGTCTGTTCTCCCGAACCGTTCACGGTAATCGACTCGCCACGCAGCAACCGCTCACAGAAGATAGCGATAACTCCGGCCTCTCCGTGTGGATTCTGACGGGGCCCATAGACGTTGGAGAGCCGCAACGACGTGCTCGTCACCCCCCACTCACGAGCCCAGAATTCGAGGTACATCTCCCCCACACGCTTGGAGAGGCCGTACACCGAAGCTGGTCTGATCGGATGGCTTTCGGGAGCTGGGAAGATATCCTGCTCTCCGTAACATGCGCCACCGGACGAGAGGAACACGACATGAGCTCCACGCCTGCCTCTGAAGGGAGACAAAACGTTTACGAGCCCAGTGACGTTCAGGTCGGTATCGAGCCACGGCTCCTCCATACTTATACGCACAGAGGCTTGCGCCGCCGCGTGTACGACTATCTCCGGCGCGAGCGAGGCGATCAGGTCACGCGCTTCTTTCGTACGCATATCGACTACATGCAGAGTGATTCCGGCCGACACGTTCTCTCGTTTCCCACCGGAGAGGTCATCGAGTACATGAACCTCATGTCCCTGCGCCTTGAGCTGATCTGCTATGTGCGAACCAATGAAGCCAGCGCCGCCCGTTACGAGTACCTTTGCCATCGTATTCTCCTATTCTCTCCGTATCCTGCCTATTTATCATTCACCTGACACACGCTATCAGGATACACCCTATCAAGCTGCCGCCTGTTGACCGCTTGCCCCTCGAACTGCAGGCCGGCCGACACTGTAATATGTAAACCCATAATCTTCCAGCTCCTTCAATGGGTAGATGTTGCGTCCGTCGAAAATTACAGGTTCCTTCATGAGCGCTAACATCCTGGAAAAGTCAGGCTGACGGAACGCATTCCATTCGGTACAGATCACCAGAGCGTCTACTCCTTCGAGGGCCTCGTACGGGTTCCGCGTAAAAGTCACCCCCTCAGCGCCCTCAAAGGAGGCCTGAAAGGAGCGTATTGCCTCGGGATCGAAGGCTCGCAGACGCGCTCCGCGACTACACAGCTCTTGACATACGACAGCAGCTGGCGCCTCACGCACATCGTCCGTACGTGGCTTGAAAGCCAGCCCCCACACCGCCACGGTAATACCGTGAAAACGAGAGGTCCCGAAGTGCTGCTCGAGCTTATCGATCAGGGAGAGCTTTTGTCTGGTGTTGACCTCTTCGACCGCCTGAGCCACTCGCAAATCGACTCCGAACTGGTGGCCCGTACGGACCAGGGCTTGCACATCCTTTGGGAAACATGATCCCCCGTACCCAATGCCCGGAAAGAGGAAGCTCATGCCGATTCGGGAGTCAGTACCCACACCGAGCCGAACCTTGTCCACATCGGCACCGACTCGCTCGCAGAGATTGGCGATCTCGTTCATGAACGAGATACGCGTTGCGAGCATGGCGTTGGCTGCATACTTGGTCATCTCCGCTGAGGCCACGTCCATGATGAGGATTGGATTGTTGGTTCGCACAAACGGCGCATACAGATCGCTCATGACCGAAGCGGCGTACTGACTCGACACCCCGAGCACCACCCTATCGGGGCGCATGAAGTCCTCGATCGCCGCCCCTTCCTTGAGGAATTCGGGATTACTCACAACCTCTACACCGTACGCACTCCGTCCCTCGATGACACGCTTTACCTCGGCCCCGGTTCCGACTGGAACCGTCGATTTATTCACCACTATCTTGGGACCGTTCATCGACGCTGCGATACCACGTGCCACACTCAAAACGTGGGTAAGATCCGCCGAGCCGTCCTCGCCTTGCGGCGTTCCCACGGCGATAAAAAGAACCTCCGACTGACGCACCGCGAACTCCAAAGATGTCGTAAATGCGAGCCGCTTGGCACGTCGGTTCGACACGACGAGCTCCATAAGCCCCGGCTCATAAAACGGCACAATACCCTGCTCAAGTCGCGCTACCTTCGATGCGTCCACATCGACACACAGCACTGAGTTTCCGGTTTCGGCAAAGCATGCGCCTGCGACTAGACCTACGTATCCCGTTCCAATCACTGCAATATTCATAAAGCCCCCGTAGAACGACTACGATCCGTCGTGTCGTATGTGTGCACACCGATTTGACGGCTCTGCCGCGTGGAGCACAAGCGCTACTGCTGTCGCTGCATGAGCTTGATTAGGGCACTGGAGACGTGGCGAGATTTGACAAAGAGGCCATAGACGGATCGAGTGGGAACCAGGCGGTGCTATGTCAGGAAGGTGTTCGTAGCACGATCCTATTCCTCCCCCTCACCCTCCTCCTTCTCATCATCCTGCACCTGCACCGGTTTCCTAATTCTCGTTAATTGACCAGGAAGTGCCGCCAAGCAAGGGAAGACAAAGAGAACGGGAGCGCAGCGAGGGGTAAAATAAAAAGAGGAGGAGGCGCGCTCTATACCCCCTCATGGGCCCGAGATAGCTCTCTCTTAACGGTCCTATCGCCCGCTTTCTTGCGCAATCCTTTACCACGTAAACTCCGAAGCGCCGAAATTTATTGATGATAACGGGGAAACCGGTGCAGGTGCAGGATGATGATAAGGATGCGGATTAGGAGGAGATTAGGGGAAGGGTTTGACTACCGCTCGTATGCTAGAACTTGCTCCATGCCTGCCCTCGTTACATCCCACTCGGGCTCCTCAAAGAGTCTAGGAATAAAACGAGTCTAGAGATAAACGCGCCCTGAGGGACTCGAACCCCCGACCCTCTGGTTCGAAGCCAGATGCTCTATCCAACTGAGCTAAAGGCGCACATGAAAAGCGAACTAGACACTACAACATTCCGCACGACCTCGTAAAGTGTGGTGGAAGCCACGCCGACACAATATCTTACTTGCCAGCCTACTGTTTGAATATCATTCTATTCAGCTATGTTATCGAAAATCGTCAGAAAGTTACTGGGGCTGCGCTACGACATAACGGTCGAAGGGCTCGACCAGCTTCAAGGGCGACAAGGGGTGCTTATCCTCCCCAACCACCCCGCCGAGATCGACCCCGTAATCATCTCCACGGTGCTGTGGGATCTCCTGCGCCCACGTCCCGTTGTGGTTGAAACCTTCTTCAATCTACCTGCACTCGCACCGCTCATGAACTTCGTAAAGGCGATCCCCATGGCCGATATGGATTTCGAGGCAGGTCCGTACAAACGGCGACGGGTCGAGAAGCGCATGAAAGAGATCGCCGAGGCTCTGCGACGAGGTGACAACGTACTGCTGTACCCTTCGGGGCGCCTCGCAGTTACCGGAGCAGAGCGAATAGGCGGCAACTCCGGGGCGTGGATGTTATTACGTGAGTGCCCACACGCCACAGTCGCTCTGGTGCGTATCAAGGGGCTCTACGGGAGCATCTTCTCGAAGGCTCTCACCGGCGGGGTGGTCCCGGACCTCGGACCAACGCTTCTTACTGGCCTCAAGATCCTCCTGAAAAACTTCGTGTTCTGGGTCCCCAAGCGCCCAGTGCACATCGAGATCACCGTAGAACCGGCCCAACTACCGCGCAACGCCGACGCCCTGACCCTCAACAAGTTTCTCGAGAAGAGCTACAATCACCCAGCGCCGGAGAGTGCGAGCCTGGTCTCCTACAGTCGCTTCAAAGAGGAGCTGCCTGTCCTTCCAGAGAAACCCGCGGAAGCTGACGTTCTCGCAGAGATCTCTCCGCAGGTCATCGAGAAGGTGCGAAATCACGTCGCACTGATCGCCGAGGTGTCGCCTGCGACTATTACGCTCGAAACAAAGCTCGGGGATGACTTGGGCCTCGACTCACTCACGATGGCCGAGCTTCTCATGTGGTTGGATCGCGACTTTGAAGCGCACGACGTTGAACTCGGAGAGCTCGTCACGGTCGGTTCGCTCGTGCGGGCAGCGGCTGGACAATTGAGCTCCTCTCACACACGCAAGGAATTCGAGATTCCAGCTTCTTGGCGAGCAGCCACAGACACACGTCCGGACCCCGTCCTCAGCTCTGCGGTGACCCTACCTGAAGCATTCCTGCTGACCTCAGCTTCACTGGGTAAACTTCCAGCCATCGGAGACGAGCGAACGGGTGTGTTAGCGTGGAGTACTTTACGCACGGGGGTGCTCTTGCTTGCCCGACACATCGCCACACTGCACGGCACTCACGTAGGACTCCTCTTTCCGGCCTCCGTCGCGGGAACGATGACGGCCATGGCAGCTATGCTCGCCGGCAAGATCCCCGTCTTTCTCAACTGGACAGCCGGCAAGCGATCTCTCGAGCATGCGTGCTCCGAGACCGACGTCTCGGTCGTTCTTACCGCACGTTCGTTCCTCGATATCGTCCCAACGGATCTGGAGTTTCTCGAAGACCGCTTCGCTTTCCTCGAGGATATCAAGAAGAGCTTTACACTGCGTGACAAAATCGCCGCAAAACGCCTCGCACGCGAATCCACTCATCAGATACTGACTGCGTTCGGAGTGTCTGCTACTCAAGGAAGTGCCACTGCAGTAGTGCTCTTCACCAGTGGTTCGGAAGCGCTTCCCAAAGGGGTGCCCCTTACCCACGCCAACATCATGTCAAACGTGAGCGGAGCTCTCGACGTGTTCAAACTGAATCGTTGGGACGTACTACTCGGCTTCCTGCCCCCGTTCCATTCATTTGGGCTCACGATATGCACCCTGCTACCCCTGATAACGGGGCTGCGAGTGGCGTATTACCCCAACCCCAACGAGAGCAGACGTGTGGCGAAGTCCGTGGCTAAGTGGGGAGCCACCATAGCCGCAGGCACGCCGACCTTTCTGCGCTCCGTGTTGAAGGCTGGCGATCCCTCGCTGTTCACCTCCCTGCGAACCCTGGTCTCCGGTGCGGAGAAAGCGCCGCAGGAGCTCTTTGAGCTGGTTTCACAGTACGGACTCAGCACACAAGTTCTCGAGGGATACGGCATCACGGAGTGTGCGCCGGTTGTGTCGGTTACCCCACCTGGGGAACCGCGAATAGGCGTCGGAAGGCCGCTCCCGGGGGTTACTATACAGATCGTCAATCCCGACTCGCTGGTCCCGGTGCCGCCGGGCACTCAAGGACTCGTGCTTATTCGAGGCGCAAACGTATTCCCTGGGTATTTAGATCCCGCTCTCAATCCCTTCGTCGAGGTCGAGGACAAGCGTTGGTACAACTCGGGGGATCTCGGAAAGCTCGTAGATGGCTCTCTGGTTATAACCGGACGACTGAAGCGATTCATCAAAATTGCGGGAGAGATGGTCAGCCTGAGCGCTGTCGAAGAGGCGCTCCAGCCGCACGTACCATCGCCGGACGGAAATCCATCCTTGGCCGTGCTACCCAAGGGCGTCGAGGGCGAGACACGCCCGCTGCTGATCGTGTTCACTTCAGGCTCGCTCTCGCGCGACAAAGCTAACGAGATCCTACATGCGTCTGGCTTTCCACACCTCGTCCATATATCCGAGGTGCGGAGCGTGAAGGCTGTTCCTCTCTTAGGTTCCGGCAAGACGGATTATCAGTCGCTCAAGACGCTCTTGTAGCCCTGCCGTTCTGACCAAGACAGGGCTACCGGCACGGCGTCGCCTGGAACCTGGAATGACACCGGAAGGTAAAAACACCCTCTTGACACAGCTCTTTTCCGGCTTTCCCTCTCGACAACGACCGCCGCTTTGTTTACTTGAAGATACCCGTTTGTCGTGCCGGAAGCTGTAGTAGCAATGCAATCAGTCAGAGAGAAGAAAACACCCCTCCCCTCCGCTGGTCGCCCTCAATCTCCGCCGTCAAATTCACCCCTTACAGACATCAAGCTACGCCCCTGGCAGCAGGAAGCCTTCGCCATCTATCGCGACGCTGTGGCGCGAAACGACTCGACTATCTTACTCGAGGCGACGCCTGGCGCAGGAAAGACCACGGCAGCGCTGGTCTTGTGCCTGCACCAACTCAAGCGCTGCGGCGCCACCCGTCTCGGCATCGTCGTCCCCACCGCGCACTTGAAGACCCAGTGGGCTCGTGCTGCGGCGAACCTCGGCCTGCACCTGGACAGCGCGTTCTCAAACAGCAAAGCCATCCTAACCGGCGACTACAACGGCTTCGTGGTTACGTATCAACAGGTTGCACAACAACCCGGGCTCTTCCGCAGGCTTACCACCAAAGCATGCATCGTGCTGGACGAAGTCCACCATGCTGGAGACGGCCTCTCGTGGGGAAAGGGGTTGCGCTCCGCTTTCCATGAGGCGAACTTCATCATCTGTCTCAGCGGAACCCCCTTTAGAAGCGACAACAACCCGATCCCCTTCGTTCCCTACGATGAACACGGCTTCAGCCTCCCCGAGTACGCATACTCGTACAGCCGCGCGGTAGAAGAAGGCGTGTGTCGCCCAACAGCCTTCTTCACCTACGGCGGAGAGGTCGCATGGCGTGAGCAGGCTGGAGACGCCCGGGCGAGCTTCAGCGACGAACTCGACCACATCGGCTCATCACGCAGACTGCGCGCCGCGCTCGACACCGAAAGCGGCTGGATCGAAGCGATGATCAAAGACGCTCACGAGATGCTCGTGAAAACCCGCATGGAACACCCCGATGCGGGAGCGCTCCTAGTTGCGGCGAATCAAACCAGCGCGCGCAAACTCGCAAAGCTCGTAGCCGCAATCACCAAAACTACCCCCGTGGTCGTACTGTCGGAAGAAGCTGAAGCTGCTCGACGCTTGAAGCGCTACCGAGATTCAAACGAGCCCTGGCTCATCGCGTGCAACATGGTAAGCGAAGGAGTCGATATTCCCCGGCTACGGGTCGGAGTCTATGCCACGACCGTCCGCACCAAGATGTACTTCCGTCAGTTCCTCGGACGCATAGTACGCCGCATCCCTACCCTAGCGACGCTCCAGGTAGCGTACTGCTATCTTCCGGCAGACCCGACCCTAACCCGCCTGGCCGAGGAGATCGAAGAAGAGATCCGGCATTGCATCAGACCCAAGCAACTCAACGACGACCTCTTCGACGAGCAGCGGGAGCGCACACACAAGCGCGACGACGATACGAAGCCGACCTGGGAAGCGCTCGCCTCGGTAAATAGCGGTATCAACTCAGTCATCGTACACGGGAACCAGTTGACCCTCTTCGCCCCCTCGGCCGGACTCGAGCACGTCCAACAGGTAGTAAACGAAAGGGTTTCAGCCCGCCTCGACGAGCGCCGCTCGCGCGCTGAGGAGAAGGCATTCCTCTCGCAGGAGGTCAGAAAGCTGGTCAACATGTACCACAAGCGCTCCGGCCGCACGCATGCTCAGATCCACGCGCACCTCAATGCGCAGCAGAAGATAAAGAGCCAAACCGAATGCACCGAGCAGAAGCTCCGTGAGCGCATCACCCTCTTGAGGGGGCTACTCACTCTGCAAGCGGCGTAGGGCTTTCTAGCTCTGCTACAGAGCCCTGAAAACCTCTCTTTAAGGGGGTATTTAAGTGAGGAATTGTGTACAATCGTCGAGAAAAACAGGTACTTTGCCCACACAAGCGAGTCATCCGAGAGTACGAGGCGCCATATGATACGCACACTCTACCTTTTCATAGCACTTACAAGCTTCATCGCACTCAACCCGATTGAGTCTGCCTGGGCCCAGCGCCACGCAGGAAAGATGGATACTGACGGGATTCTCAGTCCGGGAGAGATACCGAACCCACGCTTTGATTATGGCAACCGCTATCCGGATCGGTATCCGGATCGCTATCCGAATACCTACCCGAACCCGTCCTACGATCGTGATGGGTGTGGCCCTCGACGCGGCCTTCCGCGACCACGTATTGAGATATACGAAGTCCGAAGAACAGGAAATGTCTTTGGCGACAAGGTCAAGGTACGTGGAGTAATCGAAGGGGTGTGCATCACGGAAGCGGGACTCTTTGAGGAAGGCCGCCTGGTAAACCGGATTCCAACCGCCATCGGCCCACGCTTTCAACGCTTTGAGTTCGAGGTCACGACACACCTTGGCTATGCACCGGAGGTTCGCGCGTACAACACCGCTGGAGATCGTGACATTGCCGGAGTACGCTAGGGAAGCGAGGCAAAACCCCTCCCTGCTGCGAAAGCGGATCTTGGGTTGCTCTTCGATTTTCAACACGGGAAAAAATCCTCAATGTATCACAGTGGATACGTTTCCGGTTTTTTCCCGCACTGAAAATCAAATATCAACCCAACCTCCACTTTCTCGCTACGGG
>JBIIOE010000101.1:0-13775 GCA_044337105.1 Bdellovibrionota bacterium
ATATGTTGATGAATCAGCTTTCGATCATGTTCCCGGAGCGTCTGACTCCAGCCATGATCGGTGAGCTCTAAAATGAATAGTGTGCTCAGACGCTCTCGCGCCATACACACTTCCCGTTACAGTCTCAGCTGACATAGTCACCTACACCACCAAGGACGGAGCAGCTCATGAGTTTGACGCGCTAGAGTTTCTCGCAGCACTTTCAACTCATGTTCCTAAGCCCTATGAGTCGCTGACCAGGTACTATGGAAGGTATTCCTGTAGGCGTCCTATCCTTCAGGCAGGAGCTCGGAGCCACTCCACTCAAATACGGAGTGTTGATCACCGACGCATGCATCTCGTGGCAAACGACTTAAGAGCTGATGTGCGAGGCTCATCAGCTGCTCTCAAGAGTTCTGTAGGGGGAGTCGAGGTAGAAGCTACCGGCACGCTGATTTTGATGAAAGTCACCGCAACTCAGGAAGCTCCCATCCCCCTCCGAGCGACTTGTACAGCTGAACGATCGCGGAAAGATAGCGCTGCTGTGTGAAGGAGTACTGCAATTCTGCGGCGAACAGTGAGGTCTCTGTATTGAGAACTTCCAGAAACGATGCGATCCCGTTGTCGTACCTTTGGCGCGAGAGGAAATTAGCGCTACGTGCGGATTCCACCTGAGCACTCCTAACCAATTGCTCCTGGTGATAGGTACGGATAGCTACCATCGCATCTTCGACATCCTTTACGGCGATGAGCACACTCTGCTCATAAGTCTGTAGTGCTTGATCAGCCTGAGCTTCAGCCGCATCGACACGTGACCAGCTCTTGAAGAAATCGAACAAGGGTCCCAGCGCCGCTCCGCCGATACTCCACGTTCGTGCGTCGGCTCTGAATAGGTCGTTACTCTCGGCAGAGTTGAGCCCGATGAAACCAGTCAGGGTCAGCGCTGGGTATTGCTGCGCCCGTGCTACTCCTACTCGCATCACGGCAGCGCGAGCATTCTCCTCAGCTGCGCGCACATCGGGCCGGCGCTCCAACACCATCGCCGGGACCCCTGCTGGGATGCTGTCGAGCGAAAGGGTCACGGGGTTCGTATTCGGAGCAGCGCGCTCGATTGCATGCGGCACCTCTCCGAGTACGAGACTTAAGGCATTCTCCAGGAGTCGCTGCTCTCTCTGGAACGCTATTAAGGCCGCGACAGCATCGTGCTCCTGAATCTGAGCTTGATTAAGGTCGAGCTTCGCAGTGTAGCCTCCCTTGAAACGCTCCTCGATTATCTTCGTGGCAGCATGTCGGTTATCGGCTGTTCTCTGTGCAATGACAATCTCTCGATCGACGTCGAGCAATCTTAGGTACGTCTGTGCAACCTGTGCAACAAGCGATAGGGTCACCGCTCGAAACGCATACTCTGTGGAGAGCAGCTGGGAACGCGCCGCCTCTGTAGCGCTGGCGTACCTACCCCAGATATCGATCTCGAAATTTAGTCGCCCCAAGACATCGAAGTCGTTGTTCAAGCCGGTCGGGAAAGCTGCGAGGTCGCTTGCGTCGACCCGCTGCGCTCGACCTGATATGTCCAACCTCGGCAACTGGTCTGGTCGAGTTACTCCGAGAATTCCACGCGCCTCATTGATGCGAGCCATCGCTACTTTGAGATCACGATTCTTCTCAAGAGCGGTCTTGATGAGCTTCTCTAGATAGGGGTCCTCGAAGACCTCCCACCACTTCATGTCTGCAATGGTAGTTTGCGTTTCTGGGGCTTCCCTAAAGGACTTTCCTTCGAGCACCGGCGGTCGCTCATAGCTCGGCAGAAAGAGGCACCCTGCGCTCACGAGCGGCAGCAACACTAGACCGAATCGAACCAACGCTCTGCTCACACTGTTAGCCATGAGTCTCCGTATCCTGAACATCCGACCGCGCTTCGACCGTTGCACGGGAATCGCGCGTCCCCTTCAACCGCTCAATCAACACGAACAACATCGGCACCAGTATCACGCCAACGATGGTCGCCACGAGCATGCCGCTAAAAACCGACATCCCCATCACCTTGCGCCCCTCGGCACCGGCGCCAGAAGCGATAACGAGAGGCACGACACCGAGAATAAAAGCGAAGGCCGTCATGAGGATCGGCCGAAAACGCAGCTTCGCGGCCTCGATCGTAGCTTCAACGAGGGGCTCGCCCTGCTCTACTTTGGTGCGCGCGAATTCCACGATCAAGATCGCATTTTTGGCCGCTAAGCCTACCAGGGTCAGGATACCGATCTGGGCGAAGATATTGTTCATGTACGAGGGGCTGAGAAACCGCGACAGCCATATGCCAAGCAAAGCGCCGAACACCGCAAACGGTGTCCCGAGCAGTACACTGAACGGCAGGGCCCAGCTCTCGTACTGTGCAGCGAGGATCAGAAACACGAACACCATCCCGAGAACGAACACCAAAGCTCCTCCTCCGGCAGCCCTTTCCTCTTGGTACGACATGGCGTTCCAATCGTATCCCATATCGCTCGGGAGAACTTCGCGCGCGACCTCCTTCAACGCAGCCAGAGTCTGCGAAGAGCTGTAGCCTGGCTTTGACCCGCCGACGATCTCTGCCGATCGATACAGATTGAAACGATTGGTAAATTCCGGGCCGGTTGTCGGCACGAGTGTCACCAAGGTTCCGAGCGAGACCATGTCGCCATCCTTGTTACGCACATGATACTGACGGATATCTTCGGGTTGATCGCGATACTCAGCTTCGGCCTGCAGATACACCTTGTAGAGGCGACCGAAGCGGTTGAAGTCGTTAACGTACGCTCCTCCAAGTAATGTTCCCAGCGTCGCATTCAGATCGCTGAGCGACACGCCCGCGGCCAAAGCTTTGTCTTCGTCAACCTTGGCCAAAAGCTGCGGCACCGAGGCGCGATAAAGCGTCATTGCGTTGGCTATCTCTGGCCGTTTGTTAGCAGCCTGCACAAAAAGTTGCGCCTGTTGTTCGAGATACTCGGGATTGTTACCACCGCGATCCTGGAGCATCATGCTAAAGCCACCTCCGTTACCGAGACCCGGGATCGCTGGGGGTCCGAACGCCATGCCGACTCCCTCGGAGAACTCTCGGGCAATACGAGCGTTGATGCTGCGAGTGATACCAAACGACGACAAAGCTCGACTAGGTCGCTCCTCCCAAGGCTTGAGCCAAATAAAGAAAAACGAGGTGTTCGACGCATACGATTGAGTGAGCAGACTGAAGCCGTTAACAGTCGTAACGCTGTCGACGCCCGCTGTATCCATTATAATCCGCTCAATCTGCTCGCTCGCAAGGCTGGTGCGCTCGAGCGACGAGGCCTCCGGTAGCTGGATATTCGCCAAGATGTACCCCTGATCCTCTTCGGGGATGAAGGCTGTCGGCAGTGCGCGTCCGAGAAGGACCGCCCCACCAACGAGGAGAGCGAAGATAACCAGACCTCGGCCGAGCTTACGCGCCAAGTGTCCCGCTATCCCGACGTATACCCCGGTCGCTCGGTCGAACACACCGTTAAATCCGCGAAAGAATGCCCCGAGCGGACCCTTCGTAGGCTCGGCTCGTTTGAGCATCATGGCGCACAACGCCGGGGTCAGCGTCATGGCTCCCAGGGCCGAGAACAGCACCGATACCGCAATGGTGACCGCGAATTGCTGATAGAAAAGACCAGAAATCCCTCCCATGAACACGACAGGCACGAAGACCGCACACAAGATCAGCGCTATCGCGATTACAGGCCCTCCCACTTCTCGCATCGCCTTGTTAGTCGCGTCGCGCGGAGAGAGCCCGTGCTCGATGTGGTGCATCACCGCTTCGACTACCACGATCGCGTCGTCCACCACGATCCCGATCGCCAACACCAGTCCGAGTAGTGAGAGTACGTTGATTGAGAATCCGAGCAGCGGAAACACCGAGAAGGTCGCGATGAGCGCTACCGGCACTACGAGTATCGGGATCAAGGTCGCGCGCCAGCTCTGAAGAAAGACGAACACAACGAGCACCACGAGAATCACGGCGTCTCTCAGGGTGTGCAAGATCTCATCGATTCCCGCTGTCACCGCCTTGGTCGTATCGAGCGAGATAAGATACTCGATATCATCCGGAAAGCGCGCTTTCAGATCTTCCATGGTCGCCTTCACGTTGGCTGCAACGTCGAGGGCATTTGATCCAGGAACCTGATACACCGAGAGCACTGCCGCTGCATCTCCGTTGTAGCGCCCTGACGAATTGTAGTACTGCGTTCCGAGCTCGACTCGCGCTACGTCCTTGAGTCTCACCAGGGAGCCGGTAGCAGGGTCGGATTTCACGACGATCTGGTTAAATTGGTCTACGGTCTGGAGTCGATCCTGTGTTCGGACAATATAGGTGAACTCTGTACCAGATGGCGCTGGTGGCCCACCGATCTGTCCTGCGGGCGCGATCACGTTCTGCTGTTGGATAGCCTGAGAGATCTCTGTTGCCGTTACCCCGAGCTTCGCGATCTGGTCTGGTCTTACCCACACTCGCATTGAGTATTCGCTACCGCCGAACTGGTTGACCTGCCCTACCCCGCTGATACGCGCCAGCGAATCGACCACGTTGATTGTGGCATAGTTGTTGAGGAAGGTGCTGTCATAGCTGCCGTTCGGTGACCGCAGGGTCACGAGCACGAGCGGGAATGAGAGCGATTTTTTTACCGTGACCCCGAGCCGCTTCACAGCGTCTGGCAACCCTGCCTGCGCTTGCGACACCCTATTCTGCACAAGCACGTTCGCCATATTAAGATCGGTACCGACCTCAAAGTTTACCCGCACGGTGCTGGAGCCGTCGTTTGCGTTGACGCTCCGCATGTAGATCATGTCTTCGACACCGTTTATCTGTTGTTCGAGCGGTGTTGTGACCGATTGCTCTACGGCGAGGGAGTTCGCCCCGGAATACGTCGAGGAGATCTGCACCTCTGGCGGCACTACGTTTGGATACTGTGAGACCGGCAAACCTTTTATAGTTACCAGTCCAAAGATAACCAGTACGATCGAGAGCACGATCGCTACCGTTGGTCGACGAACGAAGAAATATTCGCGAATCGGTTGATTGTCTGAGCTCACCGGGTACCCCTTACTTTCTCTGTCCTGCTACCTGCTGTGGCTCGATAGTCATCCCTGTGCGAAGCTTTTGAATTGACTCTGCCGCGATGATGTCCCCTTCGACCAGACCCGACTCGACGATCTGGAGATCGCCTACCGCCGGTCCCACCTCGATACCACGCTGCTCAACCTTCCCCTGCGGATCAACGACGAACACCTGCTGCCGACCTTGAATCTCCCTTACTGCCTTTTTGGGAACCACGAGAACCCCTGGACGTGTCACCGCAACGGTGCGCACCTTCGCAAAGAGACCGGGTCGTAAGAACCTGTTCGGATTCGGGAACGAAGCCTCCACCGTTACAGCGCCCGACTTAACGTCTATTCCACGATCGATTTTTTGCGCCACGCCTGTGTGAGGATGCGTCGTCCCATCAGCGAGGATCAGTTCAAGCGGCCGCTCTCCCTTCTTGCTGCCGTTCTCCAGGGCAAGCCTCGCGAAAAAGAGATACTCACGCTCAGTGAGCGAAAACTGCACGTGAATCGGATCGAGCTTCGACACGGTATTCAAGATCGTCGGATTTGGCGGACGTCCGACGTACTCACCCACCTTAGCCTTGCTAATGCCGATCGTTCCACTCGTGGGCGCTGTCACCTTAGTGTAGCCTAACTCGATCTCTGCCGCGTCGACCGCGGCCTTTGCCGCATCGACGGATCCTCGAGAGACCCCCTGGCGCGCTATCGCGTTGTCGAGGTCGCGTTTACTGACGGCATCGATAGCTGCGAGCGGTTTGATGCGCGCAAGGTCCGCATTCGCCTGCACCAGAGCAGACTCAGCCTCCGCGAGCGCTCCCTTGGCCTGCGCTACCTTAGTGAGGACCGGGGCTGGGTCGATCGTATAGAGGAGCTGCCCCTCAGAGACCTCGCCACCTTCTTCGAAAAACACCCCGGTCACAACTCCGTCGACCCGCGTCCGAACATCGGCATCGATTGCGCCGACAGTCCTACCCACGAACTCCTGCGATATCGGAACATCGCGCTTTTCGACCGCAACGACTCTAACGAACAACGGCGGAGCCTGTGGGGCCTCCTCCGGTGCACCACAGCCCAACGACGACACAGCACCTATAAATACGAACGAGAGTGCCAGCCGCACTCGCATCGCCGACACCCCTGACCAGAGAAGTCTCATACCCTCACCGCCTCGGCGATCCGCTCAGTGATCGCAATCATACCCAGTGCTGACATTGCACCGCGACATTCGTAACATATTGGTTCCTCGAACAAAATACCGCTTTACCAAGGCACGATCGAAGGGCACGTGCACATTCAAAGGGGTTGCAGGGCCAGATTTTTGGAGAATACTTCGCTGATCCTGTGCTCGATCATACTCTCAAAAGCCCCGGCTCTAAGCCCTTGAAATAACGGCAGAAGAACTTTCATCCACCGCCGTAGTTAACCTCAAGTAAGAAGTGCTGTGCGCCGAAACTTGTGTATACGCAACGCAGACCTCAGGGGATGGGATTATGAGCGAGCAGGACGAGCTGCTAAACGAGTTTCTTATAGAGAGCAATGAAACCCTCGACCGACTTGACGAAGAGTTGGTGACCCTCGAGACCGAACCGAACAACAAGGAATTACTCAACTCCATATTCCGCCGGATCCACACCATCAAAGGAGTGTGCGGATTTCTCGACTTCTCTATCTTGGAATCGGTCACGCACGCCGGTGAAAACCTGCTCCAGACCCTCCGAAACGGGGAAATTGTGGTTAATGAGCAGATCGCCACCCTACTGCTGAATCTCTGTGACGCCGTGCGCTCGATGCTCAAGACGATTGAGACCACCGGAGGCGAGGGACTTGAACGCTACCAGGAGCTCGTAGAGGCTCTCGTATTCGCGGCCGAGAAAAGGGATTCTCCGCGCTCCTCGACACCGACGAGCCTCGACGATGAATTCGAGGCGATCCTCGCGCAACGAGAGCTCGATGCGATGCCCCCGGCAGAGACTTCGGATCATAATACAGAGGAGATGCAGCCCCTAGTCAGCGAAGTCTCAAGCGCTACGCAGGCGGCGACCGTGCCACCAACTACCTCGAGCGCTGCTACCTTTTCAAAGCCTCCGAATGAGCCCGGCGGGCTCGAAGCTCTGGATACCTCGAAGCACGCTGCAATGGAAACAACGCTGCGCGTAGACGTCGATCTCCTCGACCACCTCATGAACCTGGCGGGAGAGCTGGTGCTCGCTCGCAATCAGATCCTGCAGACCACGAAGTCTCGAACGGATATCGCCTTCAGGAACATCACCCAACGCCTGAGTCTCGTCACCTCCGAGCTGCAGGAAGGTGTCATGAAGACCCGCATGCAACAGATTGCCACGGTGTGGACGAAGTTTCCGCGCGTTGTGCGAGATCTGGCCCGCACCTGTCACAAACAGGTGCGTCTGGAGATGGAGGGCAAAGATACGGAGCTCGACAAGACGATTATCGAGGCGATCAAGGATCCCCTCACCCACATCGTCCGCAACTCCATCGACCACGGCATCGAACTCCCAGACCTGCGCGAGGTAGCCGGTAAGCCTGCCGAAGGGTGCATATCACTGCGGGCGTTCCACGAAGGCGGGTATGTCATCATCGAGATAGCGGATGACGGCGGAGGGCTCAACACAGAGAAGATCCGCGCTCGCGCACTCGAGAGAGGGCTCATCTCCTCGGAGCGCGCACAAACGATGAGCGAAAACGAGATTCACAGACTCATATTTGCGCCTGGATTCTCGACTGCCGAGACGGTCACGAACATCTCCGGCCGAGGCGTCGGGATGGATGTCGTCAAATCCAACATCGAGCGCATCGGCGGTCAGGTTGACATCACGAGCAACTGGGGACTCGGAAGCACGATTAGACTCAAGATACCTCTTACTCTCGCAATCATACCAACGCTGCTCGTGTCCTCAGGGAGCCAGAAATTCGCCATTCCCCAAGTGAGCATTACGGAGTTGGTGCAGATGCGCAGCACCTCCAACGAACAGAACAAGGATCTCTCCTGGCTAGGGAATACACCGGTGTATCGGTTGCGTGGAAACTTACTCCCTCTCCTGTTCCTCGATCGCCAGCTCCAGGTGTGCTCTCCCGACTCGCCAACTGCCATAGAGGATAAAATCATCGTCGTCGTGAAGGTGGACAACTGCCGCTTCGGTATCGTGGTCGACTCTGTCTACGATACGGAAGAGATCGTGGTAAAGCCCCTCGGACGACAACTCAAGAACGTCCCTGTCTTCGCTGGCGCGACGATCCTAGGAGACGGGCAGATCGCGCTCATCATCGACATCGCCGCACTCGGCAAACGCTCCGGCGTCTACCAGGAGGCACAACGCGCCGAAGAGAAGAGACTTGCTGCCGAGGCAAGCCAGAGCACGACCAAAGACAATCTACAGCTACTCGTCGTTCAGGTCTCTGAGGAGTATCGCGCAGCTATCCCGTTAGAGGCCGTGAATCGACTCGAAGAGATTCCCCAATCCGAACTCGAGCGATTAGGCTCTCAGATGGTGGTGCAATATCGCGGAAGCATCCTCCCCGTTGTTGACGTCTGCAAGCTCCTCAAGCTGCCAGAGCTTCATGGAGAAACCATGCAAATCGTCGTGGTTGGTGCGGGCTCTGTCCTGATGGGGCTTCGTGTTCAGCGAATCATGGATGTATCCAACGAGATCTCGGCCGTGAAGGCAGTCAAAGGGCATACGGGCCTGCGCATGATCGGAGTCATCAACAAGAAAGTGACAGCAGTCCTCGATGTTGATCAGCTGCTCTCGCAGAGCGCCTTGAGCGAAACACTCGGACACGGTGAAGGAGCCACAACGTTATGAGAAGAAGAACTGGAACACCAACTCAGTTGGTAACCTTTACAACTGATCAGTACACCTTCGGACTCGACGTTCTCGATGTTCAGGAGGTGCTTCACCAACAGCACATGACCCCTGTGCCGCTGGCGCCTCGGGAGATCCTGGGGCTGATTAATCTGCGAGGACACATCGTGACCGCCATCGACATGCGACAACGGCTACGAATGACGGCACCGCTCGGCGAAGGAACGCAAATGAACATAATTCTTCAACTGCGCGACGGCTCCGCGAGCCTCGTCGTCGACTCAGTGGGTGATGTGATTACCGTAAACCAGGAGAACTACGTCCCACCACCTTCGTCGCTCGAAGCTCCGTTCAATCAGATGGTGTGCGGTGTGTACAAACTCGAGGATCGACTGCTGATGCACATCGATCCCGATTCCGCGTGTGATTTATTGACAGGAGAAGAACATGTCTAAGCAGGTTTTGATAGTCGATGACTGCGACATAACCGTCCGGATGTTAGCCAAAGTCATGTCCGATCTCGGATTCGATGCGGTCGGAGTGGCCTCGGCTGACATCGCTCTGGACATCTTGAGCGAGGAACACGCCCCAGATCTCATCTTGATGGACTGGATGATGCCCGGAATGAACGGGATTGATCTGATTAACTGGCTTCGAGGTAGTCAGATTCACCGAGACACTCCGATCCTGATGGTGACCGCCAAGGATGGAATAGATCAGGTGGCAGAGGCGCTCTCCGCAGGTGCCAACGAGTACATCATCAAGCCATTCTCGCGCGAGTCAATCGAAGAGAAGCTGAGCATTTTGGGAATCGAAGCTGGGAAATGATGAATTCTATGAACAAGATCAAAGTGCTCGTTGTCGACGACTCAGCGGTAATCAGGAAGATCCTGAGCGAGATACTCAAGGAAGATCCCGAATTGGACGTAGTCGGCATGGCGTCTTCGGGCAAGACCGCACTGCAGCAGATCGATTACCTGAAGCCGGATGTTGTGACCCTAGACATTGCGATGCCCGAAATGGACGGCCTTGAAACACTCCGGCACATAAGAAGCAAGGATACACGACTACCGGTGATCATGTTCAGTAGCCTCACGGAAGAAGGCGCTGTGGCCACCATGGAGGCCCTCGACCTTGGCGCGAACGACTTCATCGCCAAACCCTCCGCCCGCGGGCAAACCAGCCAAACCGGCGACCGAATACGCAACGAGCTCAGGGAAAGGATCAAGGCGCTGGCGAGGGCACATGGGTCGTCCGCTGGGGCCACATCACAAAGGGTCCTAACGGCCCAGCGAAGGACGAGCAGCAAGCCCGCTGAGGTGAAAGCTATCGGTATCGCGATCTCTACCGGTGGGCCCAATGCGCTCGTGGAGCTGGTAGGTGCGCTCTCCCCGGACCTCGCCATTCCGATCTTCATCACTCAACACATGCCGCCGTTCTTCACGCGAATTCTCGCCGATCGCCTCAGCTCGCGCGGGAACCTCGAAGTCGTGGAAGCGCAGCATGGTCATCGAGTGGAACCTGGGCGCGTCTACATCGCCCCTGGGGATTTCCACCTGGAGGTAGCATGCGAAGGGGAGCAGCTCTTCAGCGTACTGAGCCAGGCTGCACCCGAGAACTCGTGCCGTCCATCAGCCGACGTCATGTTCCGGTCACTCGCGCGCATATACGGGCCCAACCTCCTCACGCTGGTCATGACCGGTATGGGTGCTGATGGCCAGAAGGGGTGCGAAGTGGTCAAGCGCTGCGGAGGGATCGTACTAGCTCAAGACGAGGCATCCAGCACCGTGTGGGGTATGCCGGGAGCCGTGGTCAGCGCTGGACTCGCCGATGAGATTCTGCCATTGGACAGACTAGGACACGCAATCAACTCTCGCTGCAACCTGGAGGTGGTAGCATCATGAGCATCTCTGGAAAACACTTTGCCGACATCTCTGCCCTTCTCAAGAACGAGACTGCAATCGTACTCGATGCAGGTAAAGAGTATCTTGTAGAGGCACGCCTATCGCTCGTCGCTCGCGAAGAGGGGTTTGCCAGCCTGGACGAACTCATCGATCGAGTGCTCACTACCCATGATCAACGATTACGAAAACGTATTCTCTGGGCATTGACGACCAATGAAACCTCTTTCTTCAGGGATCGCGCGCCATTCGACGCCCTTAAGACCACGATACTACCGGAACTCATCGAGAGACGCGCCAGCACGAAAACACTCACGATCTGGTCCGCTGCGTGTTCGACCGGACAAGAGCCCTACTCGATTGCGCTAATCATTCGCGAATCTTTTCCTCAGCTCTCTTCATGGAAGATCCGTATTATTGGAAGCGACGTAAACTCACAGGTAGTGGCTAAAGCCCGCTCTGCAGAGTATTCGGCGCTCGAGGTCAATCGAGGATTACCGGCATCTTACCTGGTAAAATACTTCGAACAGCAGGGCCCGATGTTTCGACTGAAGGAAGAGATATCGTCACTCGTTGAGTTTCACGACCTGAATCTTATTAAAATGTGGCCCTTCGCAGGTGTCGACGTAATGTTCTTGAGGAACGTACTCATCTACTTCGATCTCGAAACGAAACAGGAGATCTTCAAGAAAGTCAGGAAGTGTCTCTCCCCGGACGGATATCTCTTTCTGGGCGCCGCCGAGACTCCGCACCGTATCGATGAGTCGTTTCACAGGGTGGCCATCAAGACGGCCACGATTTATCAGCCAGTTGCTGCGAAACCGGAGGCCACGACTTGGGGGGCAGCGGGCGAAACTCGAAGGCCTGTATGACCGAGATCAGGAACGCTCTCGACATATGCATCAAAGCCTTCAAGAGCACCGAAATTTGAACCGATTTATTTTATGAAACTGTCAGAGAGGAACACAATGGAGCGACTCAAGATACAACCGACCGGCGTAGAGCGAAAACTCAAGGAAGACGAAATCATCGTGAGCAAGACCGACCCGACAGGTCGCATCATGTACGTCAACCAAACATTCCTTAAGATCTCCGACTTCGTCGAGGCCGACGTGGTCGGACAGCCTCACAGCCTGGTGCGACATCCGGACATGCCGCGTTGTGTATTCAAGCTCATGTGGGAAACGATCACCAGCGGCCAAGAGATATTTGCCTATGTGTGCAACCTGGCCAAGAACGGCGACCACTATTGGGTCTACGCCCACGTCACCCCGACTTTCGACGAGGATGGCACTATCATCGGTTTTCACTCGAATCGCCGCTCTCCCGACCGCAGAACGCTCGAGACGGTGCAGGAACTCTATCAGGCATTGCTCAAGGAAGAGCGTCGCCACACGGATCGCCGCAAGGGGATGCTCGCCGCTACCGAGTTGCTTCAGAACATCGTAAGCGAGAAAGCGTCAGCGTACGACGAATTCGTATTTTCACTGTAATTACCAGGAGGGGGAGAGATGGAACAAGAGACACAGATTTACGAACACGACGACGATATCGATACCAATCCCGTGACACGCAATGGTCGTACTAACGGTACCTCGTGGGCCAGCAACACCGAAACGACCTCTAACGACAAATCGAGGTGGATCGGCGAGGCCGCCAAGGTGTGTCGCGAAGCAGCACGTGGCAATCTCGAAGCGCGCATTTTGGGTTACGACAAGGACGACGAGCTCGGGTCGATGATTAACGCCATCAACGACATGCTCGATATCACCGACGCATTCGTACGCGAATCGAAAGCAGCTCTGGAGTACGCCTCTAAAGGCAAGTTCTTCAGACGGGTATTGCTTAGAGGGCTTCCGGGCACCTTCCGTAACGCCGCTCGCGTCATTAACAGCGGAACTGAGGAGATGCAGCGCGGAGCTCAAGCCTTGGAGGATGCGCGTGTACGCAGACTCAAATTGGCCGACGATTTCGAGGTGGCAGTCCGCGGAATCGTAACAACTGTGGCCTCCGCTTCGACCGAGCTTACGGCAACCGCGCAACTTCTCGCTCAGAACGCTACCGGAACGACCGAACAATCGGTTGCAGTGGCAGCATCATCAGAGCAGATGGCGGTCAACGTCCAGCGCGTTGCGGCAGCCACCGAGGAGCTTTCCAACACAGTGAGCGAAGTTGGTCGTCAGGTCGAGGACTCGTCTCGATTCGCCGCAGGGGCAGTTGCAGAGGCCGACCGGACGCACACCATCGTCAACGGCCTCTCTGACGCCTCTCGTCGAATCGGCGGAGTTGTGAAGCTCATCTCGCAGATCGCCGGACAAACTAACCTCCTGGCTCTCAACGCCACCATCGAGGCCGCGCGGGCAGGCGACGCTGGCAAAGGATTCGCTGTGGTAGCTTCAGAGGTGAAGAACCTCGCGCAGCAGACGGCATCGGCGACCGAGGAGATTCAGCGCGAAATCGAGAGCATTCAATCTATCTCGGGAGATACCGTTGGAGCCATCTCAGGTGTCGGGGACACGATTAAGAAGATGCGCGACATCGCCTCTTCTATCGAGAGCTCGGTGGGAGAGCAGCGCTCTGCCACCACTGAGATCTGCGCCAACATACACCAGGCGGCACTCGGCACTCAGGATGTCTCGAAGAACATCTCTGGCGTGACGATTGCAGCCCAGGAGACCAGTTCTGGTGCATCGCAGGTACTTGGTGCCGCGGAAGAGCTCTCCAAGCAATCGGAAGCTCTCCAGCACGCCGTAGAGGACTTCCTCGTAAGCGTTCGCGCCGGGTAGTAAGGGAAACGGCTTCTCAGAAGCCGCTTTCAGCTCTTCTGGCGAGCAACTATCGACACGAGCGTTGCTCGCCGAAGACCACAAAGATCGTAGGCCCCGGAATGGTCGAGACGCGCAGCTCACTCAAGTGAACGCCCGATTACAAAAGCGTCTCGGCAGAACCTACGGCAGTAAGAATTACATCTTTAGCGACCCTT
>JBIIOE010000102.1:0-13743 GCA_044337105.1 Bdellovibrionota bacterium
TGGAAAGGCGCGATTTATAGATCAAACAAGGGCTTACGCTGTCTCCAAGCTCGCTATCACCCACCCTAAAACGCGATGAGCCTCAAATATCAACCCAACCTCCACTTTCTCGCTACGGGTAGGTTTTGCCTCGCTTCCCTAAACATTTCCTGCCTGATTTGCGACATCCGCGGAAAGCTTCATCGAGACGTACAGTATTCGCCCGTACAAGCTACACACGCCCCCGTGTAAACAAGTAGGTCTGTGTAGACAAGCAGATTGAACGACTTTCTTCCTGTCAGGAGCTTATGATCCGTATTTTGATTGTATTTCTTCTGGGGCTCTGTGGAGTTGTCTCAGTCCCACCCAGCATCTATGCCCAGCAACGTGCTTCCGCGTTCGGTCCGGACGCTTCAATTGCCTTGAATGCCTATCGCGGAATAGTAGAGGAGCATGTGAGTGGGATCATGCGAACCTTGCGAGTAGTAGCCGTATCGGACGAGGCAAAGTCCGGCTCGTGGGACAAGACTAAGCTGTTACTCGATCGCCTCAGCGAGGATCTCGCTACGGACGCAACTACGTGGTTTGCACATCTCGACGGCCGCTATTTCTCTACCGCACAGGAGGATGTGAGCGATGATAACCTTAAGGATCGCGGCTACTTTCAGACACTCATGTCGGGAAACGAGGTACTCGGAAATCTAGTCATCAGTAAGTCCACGCGCCATAGATCAGTGATCGTCGCAGCACCTGTCAAGAAAGACGATAAAACCATCGGCGCTGTTGGCGTATCGCTGCGCGTGCGATTACTCTCTGAACTGGTCAATTCGGCCCTCCAGCTTCCCGCGAATACCTACTTTTATGCACTTGAACAGGACACTCGAATTGTTCTACACCGCAATGCGGAGCGGATGTTCAAAACTCCAGGCGATGTCGGCGATGAAGTCTTGGGAGCTGAATTCAAACGAGCACTGGAACAGAAGAGCGGATCCTTTGAGTATGAGTTGCAGGGGAAAAGAATATCGAGCATCTACGAGTTCTCACCCAAGCTCGGGTGGTACTTCTTCATCGCGAGAGAGTTGTGAAATTAATGCGGGTCGCAGCTCTTCGCGGAAACGAGCGCATAACACCGAGGCCTACCCACTCGTTTTCACAAAGAGCCGCTATTTGTGGTGGCTATCTCTCGCCGCCTCCAGACCTATTTCTATCCTCGATTGATAATTGGGGGTTCTGAGCTGGCATCCCGCGTGTCGCTGGAAGCAGGCTGCTTAACGATACCCTTCACCATCGCGAGTACAGAGCCGAGATCGGTCAAGTTTGCTGGAACGACTACCGTGTTCGATTTCTGGGCTATCTTGCCGAATTGCGGAAGATACTGCTCTGCTATTCGCAGCTCCATAGCGGCCTTACCTCCATCTCCCATAAGCGACTGGCCAACGAGTCGTAGGCCCTCTGCAGTTGCACGAGCCACTTCCAGAATCGCCTCCGCTTCTCCCTTTGCCGTATTAACCTGTGCCATCATGTTGGCTTCGGACTCCTTGATCTGCCTCTGCTTCTCACCTTCAGCGTTGTTGATCGCGGCGTCGCGCTGTCCTTCCGAAGCAAGAATCGCCGCACGCTTCTCACGTTCGGCCTTCATCTGCTTCTCCATAGCGGTAATGACCTCTCGAGGAGGGGTGATGTTCTTGATCTCATAGCGGAGTACCTTCACTCCCCAGGCCTCAGCCGCTTTATCGACCTCCATGACCACGTTGGCATTGATGTGTGTACGAGCCTCGAACGTTCTATCGAGCTCTATCCTTCCGATCTCGCTTCTCAGGGTCGTTTGCGCCAGTTGCACGAGGCCAAATATGTAATCGTCGATACCATAAGACGCCGTCTGGGCATCGATGACACGAACATACAACACACCATCCACTCCAACCTGTACGTTGTCACTCGTGATACAAACCTGCTCTGGAATGTCGACGACTTGCTCCTTTACGGAATGTCTGTACCTGACAGCATCGAAGAAAGGGATAAGAACGTGGAACCCGGCATCAAGGGTCTTATGGTACTGCCCGAGCCGTTCTACGACGTAACGCATCTGCTGGGGAACAATTACGGCACCTTTGACTACCGTCAAGATAGCCAGCAGCGCTAAGAGTAAAAAAGCATACGACATATGTATCTCCTCGTGTACACAATCAAATCGAGTACCACATCACTGACGTTTCACACACAACGTCAGATCCTCGACCTCTATCACAACAGCTTCGCAAGCCGGCTCCAGAACACCTGTCCCTACGTTTCTTACGCGCCATGGTGCCCCCCACAGCTCTCCCTTGCCGGTGGCACCTGGGGCAATTACCTCCGTCACTTTGACAAGCTTTCCCACAGGGTCGGCGGTCATAGGACGACGCCCCTTCAACTTATGTTGGAGCCTACTAGCAAAGCCGAAGCATGCGACCAGCGCCACTATTGAAAAGAGCAGCAACTGCACAGTTACCCCAGGAGCGACACCCGCGAGCGTAAGCAGGCCGACCACCATCCCGGAAACTCCGAGTAGTAGCAGGTAAAAGCCACTCGGGACGAGAAGCTCCACGAACGCGAGCGCCAACCCAATTAAACACCACGTCCATCCGCTCATATCGCCTCTCTGAAGCTAGGTTTCAGTGCGTACTCTAATCAGGAAATCCGGCGTCGCCAAGTGACTATAACCGCCGCACACGACAGCTTCCAGCACCGCAGAAATGATGCCACTGAGCACACAGCCACCCTTCCTTCCGGATGGTTACGAGTCAATCGCCCTACGATGATGAACCTAGAGGCCTTTCACTAGTTAGACTTTTGAATTCGTCGCTGGCTGACAAAGGCATAGGTTGCACCCCACAGGGGCCGTAGTGCGGTAACCCGAACCAGCAACTCGTGTCCTCGTATGCGCTGGACCGCCCGCACCTCTCGGAAGGCTGGATACAAGAAAGCCATCACCGTAGCTCCTGAGGAATGATATCTCCAGCAAGGCTGTTCCAGATCGGAGACATGACACCGGTCAATATCTGATAGAGAACGGCTAATCCGATCAGCGCTGCGACAGCATCCCAGCCAGTGCCCAAGAGAAAAGGGAGGAGCGCGATAGGCAGCCACAACAGCCCCTGCGCCTTCATCAACCACGTGAGAATTTTCTTACGACTGCCACTACGGTCTACGATACGCGTACCAATCGTTTGCGCGAGGGAGCCGATGAGTGCAGGCAGGGTCGCCAAAGCTCCAATCTGCAATGGATTCCCGCCAAGAAAAATTCCGAAGGCACCCAGGTAGGTTTCGGCTGTCCCGAATTCCACCGCATCCAGGTTCCCTTCTAGGATCAGAGCTCGAGCGGGCCCACTCTTCAAGAACTTCACGCTGTACCTTCGCAAATACGTGCGAGAGCACTGGAGGAGGCTCTCTCGAAGACCTCGCAGCGAGCTATCGCAGAAGAACCCCTTCGCCTTCCAACCGCCGAACAACTCGAAGGATGGCGATGATCGACAGACTGTCTTTTATCTCACCATCATCAACCATCGTCAAAGCTTCCCGTAGCGAAACACTACGGAGCTGAAGAACCTCGGTGTGGTCAGGTCGACTCTCCCCGAAGGAAAGCTCGCGAGCGATAAACAGCACACCCCGTTCCGAGGAAAAACAGTTGCTCAGATGAACCTCTCCGCCGAGAGGCTCCCAACGCGAAGCAACTATACCGGTTTCCTCCTTGAGCTCCCGTTGCGCTGCGGCGAGTGGCGACTCCCCATCCTCAGCCCCCCCTTCCGGAATTTCCCACGAGTATTGCTCGACTGGATACCTATACTGACCCACGAGCCAAATCCGCTGATCATCAGAGAGCGCCACTACTCCCGTTGCCACTCGCGTTTCGACTACTCCGTATATTCCGGGCGATCCCTTGGGAGAGATGACCTGGTCTTCGCGAACTTTAATCCATGGATTCGCGTAGATCTGCCTACTTGAGAGCCTTACCCATGGATTGTCAGAGCTCATGATCCGCCTCGCAGTATTGAGCGAACCTCGCCATTTCTAATCCTTCGAACCGTATATAGGGATGCCATACCGCTGCGCCTTCGAGCTTAAAGAAGAGACAGGGTAAGCGCTCACACAGAAAACAGTGATACGGATAATACGACCTACCGAAAATCTCCATGCATTTCTCATCGGAGATTACCTTGTTGAAGCAGGAATCACTCCACAATCCCGCCTGTAAAGGTTCGCAGGTATCGAGTACATGCTGGATTTTTTTGAAAAACTCCATGTAACGCAACATCCAGCTCGACCTTGCCATCCAGTAGTTGCAAAAAAAGAGCGGTATAGCCGGATCAGTCGCCTGATCTTCTGAGATCCCCAACTCTCTGGTTAACCCACACCATAGCTGCCGAAAAAGGGGGTGATTGCGCTCTGCTTGAGAAAGCATCGGCTCATGACTGGGGAAAAACGGTACTACATCCGGATTTCGCAATGCGAGATGAGAGGCGAGCGTCTGCATATCTGGCACCGAGATCTTTTCAGGTGCCTTCCATGACAGCGTTCCTACATAGTCACAGTCGCGCCACTGCTCAATGTGCTCGAGCAGCCACGAGCTGTACATGAGATTTTCCAGATAGAGCGTGGTCTTGTTGTGTACCACAGTCGCCCAGGGGAGCCCTGCTGTCCACTCCTCGGCAAATCTCTTCGTCTCATCATCGTAGGCAAGAACAAAAATTCGAATCTTCATAGCGCTCTATTTTCGCCACCGAGTCTTACTCTCGCGCTTCCCTACTACAGAGGATTTAGCTTACGTCGTGTAGAAGCCTACTCCATATCGGTCTGAAAAGCGCTCCAGAGCGGCGCTCCCAGCTCCATACGAATATCCGAGACGTCGGAATGAGAAAAACGCCCTGCAGACCGATCGATTAGACAGGCGAAGCCAACTACATCGCCACCCTCACTCCTCACCTTTTCTGCTGCGTCCCGCAACCGGCGTCCCGAATGTACTACGTCATCGACGATAACAACGCGCTGACCGTTCAAGTCCGGGCCAAAGAAGCTGCCATCTTTTTGCAAGATGGCGACCTTCCGTCCCCCAGCGACCGAGGCAGCGAAGAGAATCCCAGAATATGCCAGACCCACCGCGACATCGAACGCATCATGATCAAGGTGCCCTACAGCAAACGCACTCAAACGCGCCAAGTCGTTCGGCGTCAATTGAAACGAGTCGTAAAAAACAGAGCACACTTGACCACTAGGAATACGCGTGGGTTTAGGAAACCGAATCGCAATTCTCTCGATAATACCTTTGGTAGTCTCGTCCATATGCACGTGTACGTAGAAGCTCGCTGTCCGCACAAAAGCAGCACAGCCGTGCCCTTATTATAGCATCGTTACCCCACATCAAGGCATAGCTGTTTTTGTCTTCTCCGCAAAAAGGCGCGCTCATAGACTAAGAGATAGGCTCTTTGAATGATAACGCAGTCTTTACGCGGACAGAAATGAAGCAAGCTCTTACCTTGAACCATACGTAGCGCCTTTGCACGTACGCAGTGAGCAAGGAGGCCAGGGAGGGCAGCGAGGGGACACTTAGCAGTCATCCTAGGCTTTCCACCCTCACTGCCCTCCCGTTCTCTTTGCGCCCCCCTGCTTGGCGAAACTTCCGGCCCGAGCGCCAAAACAGCCCCCGTCTGGCCTCATCTCGTAATCAATCTTTAGTGCGGAAGAACCTTGAGAATCTTCTTTCTCCACTCAGCCGGGCCTACTTCGTGCACCGACACACCTTGGCTATCGACCGCAACCGTGACAGGCATGTCTTTTACTTCGAACTCGTAAATCGCCTCCATTCCGAGATCCTCGAAAGCTACGACTCGCGAAGCAGTAATCGCTTTCGAAACGAGATACGCCGCACCTCCAACCGCCATGAGGTACACAGCTTTGTGTTTCTTAATCAGTGCAACCGTTTCCGGACCACGCTCGGCCTTTCCGATCATACCGAGCAGGCCGGTTTGTGAGAGCATCAAGTCGGTATACTTGTCCATGCGCGTCGCCGTAGTCGGGCCCGCCGGTCCGACCACCTCGCCGCCAACCGGATCAACTGGCCCCACGTAGTATATAAATCGATTCGTGAAATCGACACCGTTCGGAAGCTTCTCCCCTCGCCCAAGAATATCTGCAATGCGCTTGTGCGCAGCATCCCTGCCAGTGAGTATCTTTCCGGAGAGCAGGACGGTCTCTCCGGGTTTTAAGGTTGCTATCTCTGCGTGCGTCACGGTCGACAGATCTATCCGTCGCGCTCCTTCGCCGAGAGCGAGCGAGATTTTCGGCCACTCGTCGAGTGATGGAGGTGTGAGCGCGGCTGGACCGGAACCATCGAGCTCAAAATGCACGTGCCTAGTGGCCGCACAATTCGGGATCATCGCTACCGGAAGCGAGGCGGCGTGAGTGGGATACTCAAGTACCTTTACATCTAACACAGTCGACAATCCACCTAATCCCTGTGCACCGATACCGAGCTGATTCACCTTTTCGAACAGCTCGAGTCGTAACTCTTCGGCACGCGTGCGCGCTCCGCGAGCCTGCAGTTCATGGATGTCGACTGGCGCCATGAGCGACTCCTTGGCGAGCACCATCGCCTTTTCCGCGGATCCGCCTATACCGATACCGAGGACGCCAGGCGGACACCATCCAGCTCCCATCTCCGGCACCGTCTCTAGTACCCACGCCACGATGTCGTCGTTAGGGTTGAGCATCGCCAGCTTCGACTTGTTTTCGGAGCCTCCACCCTTTGCGGCGACAGAAACCTCTATCTTGTCGCCTGGAACGAACTCTACGTGCAAAATGCCCGGAGTATTGTCCTTCGTATTCTTCCGTGAGCCAGCAGGATCGGTCACGATTGAAGCCCGCAAGGGATTGAGCTGGCTACGGTAGGCGCGTCGAATCCCTTCGTCGAACAACTCCTGAAGCGGACGCTTCGAATCGATGCGAGCCTCGGCTCCGATCTTGACGAAACCCACTACGATGCCCGTGTCTTGGCACAGGGGCCGATGGCCTTCTGCGGACATCCTCGAATTGACCAGGATCTGCGCGATCGCGTCTTTCGCACTCTTGGACTGTTCAGCTAGGTATGCCTTGTGCATAGCCTGGATGAAGTCGAGCGGGTGGTAGTAAGAGATGAATTGAAGTGCGTCTGCAACGCTGCTGATGAAATGCTCTTCTTGGATAATATTCATACCGAGAAACTACCCCGGAGTATCGGTGGTCGGCAACACTTGACGAACCCAGGGATGCAAAGCAAAACCTGCCCGTAGTGAAAAAGTGGAAGTTTGCCTCGCTTCCCCCAAAGGGCCTAGCCAGCAACCGTCTATTCCCGCTCCTTACGACGCGCGTACTCGAGTATAGGCTCCCCGGCAACATACATGCCCCGTACGTATGCATTTCCGTCCTTCGTCACGCTGACCTTTATCGTAGCTTCCGGTGGCACAAGCTGAAGCCACTGCTGATAATTCTCTGGAAAGTAGTAGCGCTCGATGCCGGCAGCGAATCCTCTCCAATCCAACGTGCCCTTGATGAAGAGAGGACAGGTAGACTCATTACGTTCCTCACACCGGCTGACCGACGTTGCCTTCGCAAATCCCTCGGGCCCGATACTCAAACACAGGCATTGCGGCCGCCCATCCCGTTCATTCACGCTCGTGAAATCAAACCCGTAATCTACGCGATATTGGAGATAGTGCCCACGCAAGAGATCCCGGGGATCGTAACCCGTAACTTTCAGAGAGACCTCTGTGCCTCGCGCTATCGCAAGAGAAAGAGCGGCGAGCCACAGCGCCATTACGGTTATCGGCAACACTACTGCAACCAGGGGCCAACGCACCTTCATGTTCGCTCCTCCACCATCTGCTTGATCGTCTTACGACCTCTGCTCCAGAGCGCACCTACGCCGATGATGACCGCTCCTGACAGGCTCAGCAAGGACCAAGCTCTGCGCGAAACGTTCGGAGTTGGCTCTCTGTTCCCATAATTCCAAGAACATCCCCCTCCTCCAACCGTACGTCGGCGTGCGGATTAGGCATAAGCTCATTTCCGCGCATGTGCGCGACTATGGACACTCCGTATTCTTCCTGCAAGTGCAGCGCAGCCAAGGAGCCGTTTACCAGCGGAGACTCCTCGTCAATCTCCAACCATTCGAGCTCGAGCACCTGGCTTGCACCGAGGCGTTCGACACTCACCACATCCAAACTGGCCGAATCACGTGCAGCTGCATGCAGACTGCCTCGAAGCTGCCCGATTATCGAAAATATCTTTCTTTCAGGAACACCCAACGCCAGCAAAGCTTGTCGAATCATCTCCAACCCAACCTCTCGCTGTGGCTCCACCGCTTCGTGAATGCCAAACTGATAGAGGCGCTCCACATCAGCGATCTCCTCCACCCGCACCACCAGAGGAGACGAGGGGTTCAACACTCTGACAACTTCGACCACACGCGGTATGACGTTGTCATTCGTGAGCGCAAGGATGACGAGACGAGCGCGTGATACACTCGCAGCTTCGAGAATCAAGGCATGAGTTGCGTCCCCAAACACAACGGAAACCTTATGGTCTCGCAAGTCCATCACAACCTTATGATCAAGCTCGATGACGACGAGGGGCACCTTCAAAGCAGACAGCACGCGCACGACGTACTGACCCACGGTTCCCGCCCCAACTAGGACAACATGCCCTTCGAGTTCGTTAGGCCGAGCATACTGGCGTTCCGCCTTCAATCTCTGCTCATGCGCTCGTCGGGCGCCCCACTCGAATATTACATCTGCCATCGAGAGTAGCGACGGCGTGAGAGCCATCGAGAGTACCGTCACGGAAATGATGAGTGAGAACGAATCCTGAGAAAGAACACCACTGCGACTTCCAGTATTGGCGATCAGAAAGGCGAACTCGCCGACCTGCGCCAGACCTAGCCCCGTCGCTACCGGAATTCCGTCCCTATAGCCGAAAATGTGCGCCGTGCACCCGATGACAAGCGCCTTCCAGAGCAGCACGAAAGTCGTAAAAGCAAGCATCTCGGAGATGGACGTAAGCAGGAACGCGGGATTGAAGAGCATCCCCACCGAGACGAAGAACACCATCCCGAAGAGATCACGTAGACTCGTCACATCGCTCAGAGCCTGATGATTGAAATCGGTATCACTCAAGAGCATGCCTGCCACGAATGCACCGAATGCGAATGAAAGCCCAGTCGAGTGTGTTAGAAGTCCCGTTCCTAGAGCCACAGCTAGAGTCGCCAGGGAAAACAACTCGCGCGAATTCCACGTCGAAACGTATGAGAACAGCCGAGGAAAGAGCCGGGTTCCAAATAAAAAGATTACGACTAGCACGACCAGCGAACGTCCTACAGCATACAAGACATTCGAAAAGTCGGGCCCCGCTGCGGTCAATTGCGGCAAGATGAGCATGAGCGGAATCACCGCAAGATCTTGTGCAATCAAGATGGCAAGCATGACTCGGCCTGCCTTGGAACTCAATTCATCACGAGCCTCGAGAGTTTTAAGCACCACGATGGTGCTGGATAATGATATCGCCCCTCCAATCCAGATCGCGTCGTGCTGCGATATCTCCATCCATCGCGCAACCCCGTACCCCGCAACTGCCGAGAGCGCGATCTGCAATGGCGTGCCAACCAGGCTAATCCAGACGAATCGTCTCAGCTCGCTGAACGAAAATTCGAGTCCAAGAGCAAAGAGAAGTAACGCCACCCCCATCTCAGCGAGCATCTCGATGTTGTGAATATCCTGTACGACCAATGAGCCTGCGACATGCGGGCCCACAAGTACTCCAGCGATGATGTACCCCACTATCATCGGTTGCTTGACCAGCTGGGCGACAAAGCCACCCAGGAGCGCTGCCAGGACGATGACAATCAGGTCTGCTGCAATTCCCACACAGAGATCTCCCCCTGCCTCTCCCCACACCTGACAAGGCGTAGGTGATCTAAACCCGACTTTTCCAGGCCAAAGAGCGACCCGCTCCGAGCATGGCAGATCAGGCGCGAAGCAAGATTATGTGTCCTTCTCAATGTGCAATTGTAGCACAGCTGGTTCAGGAGCCGGTGTATTCTTGGAAAGCTCACCTGCATCGCCGTCTGTGAGGCGTACTCGAAGTCTCAAGTTGTTGGCACTATCTGCGTTGCGGAGAGCCTCATCGAAAGAAATGGCACCCGCCCGAAAGAGGTCGAACAGATGCTGATCAAAGCATTGCATCCCTACGTTGGAGCTCTTTTCCATCGCCTCCTTAATCTCATCGACCTGCCCTTTGAGGATGAGGTCTCTTACCCGTGGGCTGTCGGTCAATATCTCGACCGCTGCCACGCGGCCTCCAGTGACACCACACACGAGCCTCTGGCTGAGTATGGCTCGTAGATTCAAGCTGAGCTGCATGAAAACTTGATGATGCTGTTCCGGCGCAAAGAAGCTCGCAATGCGCTCGAGGGCCTGATGAGCATTGTTGCTGTGGAGCGTTGCTAAACAGAGATGCCCCGTCTCCGCGAAGGCCAATGCGGCATCCATGGTACGGGCATCTCGTATCTCTCCCACTACGATCACGTCAGGAGACTGGCGAAGCGAGTTCTTTAGTGCCGACTCGAGTGATGGCGTATCTATCCCCACCTCTCTCTGCGTGACTATTGACCGCTTGTGCGCATGGATGAATTCGATAGGATCTTCGATGGTCACGATATGCCCCGGCAGCGTCTCATTCCGGTGCTCTATCATTGCGGCTAGAGACGTGGACTTTCCCGAGCCCGTAGCACCTACTACGAGAACCAACCCCCGCTTGCTAGTGGCGATATGCTTTAGAATAGGGGGAAGCCCTAATCCATCTATTGTAGGAATGCGAGAGCATATCTGCCGTACGACCAAACCTACGCTTGAACGCTGGCGGAATATGTTAACACGGAACCGACCGTGCTTTTCGTCATAAATACCGAGGTTCATTTCCTGGGTTTTGTGGAACTCCGCTTGCTGAGACTCGCTCATCACACTCATCGCAAGCTCCACAGTATCTAACGGTTGTAGCATCTTCGCACCTAATGGCTCCAGATTGTCGTGCACTCGATACATCGGCGGAGAATCAACTGTCAGGTAGAGATCGGACGCCCCTCTTTGCACCATACCAGCAAGCAACTCAGTGAGCGACACCATCATCTACCTCGACCGACCTCGCGCACCACTACCCGACAGCTCGGGAAAGAGCTCGGGCTTTCCGGTTTTCTCTACCGCTGTTTCCCGCGCAATCAAACCACGATCATAGAGCTCCCGAACCGAGTTTTCCATGGTTTGCATGCCCACCCCTTGCGAGGTCTGCATCACGCTCGGAAGCTGATGAATCTTTCCTTCACGAATAAGATTCCTCACTGCATTGGTACCAATCAATACTTCAAGCGCTGCGACTCGCCCCCCTCCGACTTTACGGCAGAGGGCCTGCGTCACGATCGCTTGCACTGACTCCGCCAACATTGCGCGAACCTGCGCCTGTTGATTGGGAGGGAAGACATCTATGATTCGATCGACTGTCTTAGGGGCACTGGACGTGTGTACGGTGGCAAACACGAGATGTCCCGTTTCGGCGGCTGTCAAAGCAAGCTGGATTGTCTCCAAGTCACGCAGTTCACCGACCAGGATAATATCCGGATCTTCACGCAACGCCGCCCTCAACGCGTTCGAGAAGGACTGAGTATGAGGTCCTACCTCGCGTTGAGAGACCAAGCATCGCTTCGAAGCATGAACGAATTCGATCGGATCCTCGATAGTAAGTATATGTCCCTGAAGCTCGTCGTTGATGAGATTAATCATCGAGGCCAGGGTGGTCGACTTGCCCGAGCCGGTTGGGCCCGTCACGAGCACCAATCCCTTCTCGCATCGCGCAATCGATGAGAGGATCGTCGGCATCCCAAGCTCTTCGAGGCTGAGTATAGTCGTCGGGATAGCTCGAAAAGTCGCAGCTAGACCACGAGCTTGCCTGTAAACGTTCACACGGAAGCGAGCTGACCCAACGAGTTCCATCGAGAAATCGATATCGCTTCGTTCATCGAACACACGACGCTGCGCATCGTTCATGATGTCGTAAATCAAGGCGTGGGCCTGTTCCGGGGTCAGTGCCGGAACGTTTACCTTTTTCATGTCTCCGTGAACCCGCAGCATGGGTGGTTCGCCCGCACTGACATGCAGGTCCGAAGCGGACTCTTGGAGCGCGAATGCCAGGAGTTGTGGGATATCCATAGTAGCCATGATCACTCTCTCCGTGCTGGTAGGTATCGGCACGTCTGTGGTCATTACTTGCGCTCTGTGCGCTGGTTCTTCTCTTTTCGGCATCAGACTCTCAAGTGCCTGCCTTCGAGCAGATCCAGCGGCGCGTTACCACCGATTGAGTCTAGATACCTGAAATAAATGATTATTTTCTCTAGTCTCGAGACTATCGAGCCGAGGTGCCTCATTACGCATCGGGTCTACGACACAAGCAGAACATCAATTTACAGGACTGCCAGTTTTCGCATCCACTTCGCGGGGTTATACTGCGTTGTTTCGGTCGACGAACGATACATCAACCAGCAGGAGAGGCTGCCGAAAGTCGCGCTCTCTTAAACTGCTTCTTGTAAAGAAGGTGCGAGCGTTTATAGCTCCTCATCACCAGCAACAACGACCGGCATTTGCCAAAAGGAATGAAGAGCCGAGACCATGCTCAAGAGAACTGCCCACGATTCAAACACTCGCCGAAAGGTTCTCGGACTGCATGGGTCTGCCGCCGGATGGTTTCTTGCCTCGGCCAGGGAGGAGTATCCGAAATGTCTGGTGGTATGCCCTGACCGAAAAACAGCGGAAGGATTGGCTGATGACCTCACCTTTTTTCTCGGACCCGAAAGCAGTTTGTCGTATCCGGCTTGGGAGACCTTGCCACTAGAACCTGTCTCTCCTGGGGTGGAAACATCAGCTCAACGTATTCGGGCGCTGTACGAGATTCACACCAAACCGTCGTTTTTGATAATCACTTTTGCCGACGCTCTCGTTCAACGCGTCATCCCCCCGACACAGATCCTTTCTCTGACAACGCATCTGAAATGCGGCGAAGAGATCGAGCGAGAGTACTTCATTCGAAGACTCGTGGAGTGTGGGTTTGAAAACGCCAAAAACGTGGAACGAATCGGGCAGATGAGCATCAAGGGGGCGGTGATCGACTTCTTCCCGAGCACAACCTCTGGTCCCATCAGACTGGAGGTTAAGTACGACAAGATCGTCCGCATGCAGACGTTCGATACCGAAACCCAAAGAGCAAAGACTGACATCCAAGCCGTCGACATCTTGCCGGTACGTGAATTCGCGCTTTCTTCGTGGTACGAGCAAGAGCGCGATACCGTAGTGCGAAAATTCAAGGAGCGCGCCGTGGAGACAGGCACCCCTCCTCGAGAAGTTGAAAAGATCGTACAGGCCCTCGAGGAACGAGCGGACTATCCCGGCCTCGAACTACTCCAATACACCGCAGCCCCTCCTCTGCACGGACTCCTCGACAACCTGCCGCGCAACACAACTGTCTGTGCGTTGGATCGATTCCAAACGCTGCGCGCCATGGAGGAGTTTATCGGCTTGGCGGACGAACGTGCCACTCGATTGGAGGAGGAGCAACACTTTATACCCAAAAGAGCAGACGTGTATCTCGATTTCGAGGAGGTCTCCGATCGCTTCGAAAGGAGTCTCGCCATCGAGCTGTCGAGTATCGATGATTCGA
>JBIIOE010000187.1:0-4284 GCA_044337105.1 Bdellovibrionota bacterium
TGGTTCCAACCCGATCTGTAGTAGTTGCGTAGGCAGCTAGCCCGAGCGATCATTTGAGGTAGAACAAAACAAGGCAATCGGACCACCTTACGCTGACGCTCCAGGTGTCCGCTGCTCGAAACGTTATACCGCTATCGTGGGTTACGGCTTTTGGGTTGAAACCACAGAGGACTCAGAGGAACACAGAGGTCAGAACACGAATCGTTCGATACCCTCTTTGAGATGTACGACGTTGAAGTTGATGAGCGGACCGACGTGCTTTCGTGCAAGTTTGAGATACGTTAGCATCTGAGCTCGGTGCACCGGCGACACCGCTTGAGCGGCTTTGATCTCTACGATGACCTCGGAGTTCACTAGCAGGTCGAGGCGATACCCGATATCGATGAGAACCGAGTCATAGAGCGCTGGTAAGTACACTTCGGTGTTGACGGTGAATCCTCGTGAGGCGAGCTCGTGTTCGAGGCACTTCTTATACGGTTGCTCGAGGAGTCCGGGCCCAAGGCGAGAGTGCACTCGCATAGCGGCATCCACGACGGCCCCGGAGATTTGATTTGTTTCCATGCTCCCCTCTGTGTTCCTCTGAGTCCTCTGTGGTTCCAATTCCAGAAGCTAGAATCGGCGTGGGGCGCGGGGAGTTACTTACCGCTTCAGAGGGCAGGTGCAATTCAGGTAGAACAAATAAATCGATGGGATTTCTCCCTGTGGTCGAAACCCATCATTAGGACGTTATGCCAGGAGAGAATCAATGAGCCGATTTGCTATCGAACTTTATTTCGACGATGTGACGCGCGAGCGAATCGGCTCCATCTGGAGCACGTTCTATCAGAATGGTCTGACAAAGATTCTGTGCCCAGCTAGGGGTTTTGTGCCTCATATTTCTCTTGCAGTCGCTAAGGAACTTGATCCAACGCGAATTGTTCCGCTGGTCAAGGCGTTTGCCACTCAAACAAAATCTCTCCACATTGTCCTGTCTCATTTTGGTGTTTTCAGCAATCAAGATAGTACACTTTGGCTTGGACCTAACTTTTCAAACGAGTTGAGGCTGGCTCATCATAAACTGTGGGAAGTTGTTTCACGAACAAATGTGGAGTGGTGGAGCTACTATACTCCAGAGAATTGGGTGCCACACTGCGGACTCATAACTAATCGCCCATTTGAGGTCGTGCAACAGGCGCTTCGATTAAGCTCTAGTGTGGAGTTACCCATAGTGGGTAAGCTTGAGAGCGTTACGCTAGTCGATTTTTTAGAAGGCACTGAGTTCTGTCTTGAGCGGCTGGCCGAATGAAAGCATCCGTAAATCGCGGTCTGAGATTACGCCGCTACCGTTTCGTAGGAAAAGTCCAACTTCCCCTGTGCTTGTTTCGCGTGCTCTATGGTCAGCCCCACGACCTTACCATCTTTGTCGAGCTCTAACAGTACATTGTCGTTCAGCTCTTCAGTTTGAGCAGGCTCTCTGTCGCTTAGCTCAATATAAAGAGTATCAGTGTCCTCAAAATATCTGACCTTCATCACTTTTACTCCTTATACTTTCGGTCGAAAAACGCGTTGTGCACCGTTTCGCCATCCTCAAGAAGGACAACCCTGAGATACTTGTTGCCCGCTTCGGGAATCTTGCCCCACAGCCTCATTCTACCATCATCCTGGGTTATTCTTCTACTTGGATTTCTTATAACCTCTCGAATCCACTCATCTTGAATGGCGTCACGGTCAGGAAGTGAGCGCCTAAACTGGAAGTATTTTGTGACTTTCATCTGATGCTACTGCCAGCTGTTTCAAGGGGTTAGCAACCGATGCATAACAACCAAATGCATCAGATTGTCGCGCGTGAATATCAACATAATATGAGCTACAGTACAGCGCGACAACTGGTGATTTGGGCGTTATCTTTTGAACCTATGCGTAACCTCTTTGCGATGATTTCTCTAACAGTTGCACTAGGACTGCTTTGTGTATCTGCTCACTCGGAGCCTCTGCCGATAAGTGTGGGTTGGATTGGCCCGATCACCGGCTCTCTAGCCAAATGGGGAAGTTATGAAGCGGCACAGCTTGCTGTCGAAGAAGTGAACAACTCTGGGGGCATCAAAGGCCGCAAGCTCCGCGTTATATTTGAAGACGGAAGGGGCCAAGGAAAAAGTGCGGCGGCTGCAGCTGCTAAATTAGTTCACGTGGACAAAGTTAATTACTTATTGGCGGGACATTGCAGTCCGGAGAGTTTGGCAATCGCACCGCTCGTACAACGTTCGAATGTCGTTATGTTGGCTGCTGTTTCGAGTTCGCCGCTCTTGACCGAAGCGGGTGACAACGTATTTCGAGTCACTGCCACAAGTACCAAAGGAACCGAGGCCGTGTTTTCTTACGCGACAGCAACGCGAGGTATGAAGTCGTTTGCTGTTCTATATGAGGAATCGGACTACCCTAGGCCTCAGGCAGAACGCTTTAGGAACCTCGCGGAGTCACAAAATATTCCGATAACCGCGTATGAAGCCGTGTTGCCAACCGAGACAGATTTCCGAACGCTTTTGAATCGAATTCAAAGAAGTAAACCAGAGGGACTCTATATTGCGACACTTTCACCAGATACAGCTGCCCTTATAATGAAGCAAATCCGGGAGCTTCATATTAATATTCCCGTATTTGGAAATGAAAATATGGGACACGCAATCGATTCATCGGGAGAATCAAAGTCAGTCTTCAACGGGATTATATTTGCCTCGTCTAGTTATGATTTCGACGAACCTGTAACAAAGAGCTTTCGACAACAATATCTTGCTCGCTACCATGTGACAGCGCTTCCCTACGGTTCTTATACAGCCGAATCTTACGACGCTATCAAGCTCTTAAGTAGCATTTTGGAGGTATGCGGGGACTCAGTTTCGGCAGTGAAGAGTTGTTTGTATAACGTGAAGGACTTTTCGGGCGCATCCGGACGGTTTTCAATCGACAAGAACGGAGATGCGATTAGGGAATATGAGATGCACACGATTGAACATGGAAGAATAGTCTCTCTTCGAGAGCAAAAAAAATAACAATCCTGCGCACGATGATTTCGGACTATCGGCCGAAACACGTGGCAGAAACGTTATCCCATCGCCATCATAAAGCACTTATTGATCAAAACACTACATAACGCCCGTGAGTATAAAGAAAGGAGAAGTATGAGCGATTTGGCAGCTACAAATATTGATACCAAAGCATTTTTAGAACGCGTTGCCCAAGCGGAGGAGGTTTTTGTCGGCAAAGCCGTTGCTGTTACTCATGAGGGAAATTCATCCCTTAAGAACCATGCGGGACAATGTGAAAATATAGTTGTGACGAATCGGGCAACTGGCGAGGTAGACTTTGTGTTCACCGATGGTAGCGGAACCGGGGTATTCCTCGAAAATGTAAATGTTCAAAAACAAACTGCATCCGGAGGATTATCACCGACTCGTGGGGTAAGAACTTTCACGGCGCAAAGTTGACAGATCCTGATGGATAACAAGCGGGCGCACCCGCTTCGAAACCGGTGGCATTTCTGGGCGATTCGTGACATTATCGAGTGGTTTCGAACAGGTGACCCTTGCCGTTATGCTGTCGTTATGCACTGAGAAGCGTATGTCACTGAACCCCACCGAAGAAGAAATGTCTCGACTTGGCGCTACGCGCTTTTTTCTTGGCGAGCGTTCGGAGTACCCTGTGGACGTGGCTTTGCACCTCAGAGATTTTACTCTGCCGCAATTGGATCGTCTCATCGCCGACAGTGACGAACCGATCTTCGATGAACTTTCCCGCGCAGCGATCGAGATAACACTTGAAAACATTCCGCCTGGAATCAAAATGAGATGGGAACTCTTCGAGGACCTTTTTGGCGAAGCGATTCATGGCCCCGAGCGTTTCGGTGTGGACCTTCAGTTTGCGCCGGAGGGGCCCGCATTCTTGGCCTTTGTGGACAAGATTCGCGCGCTCGCAGCAAAGTATCGCTGGTTGGAGGGTGCATAACCATCAACGGCATCGGAGCTTCGCCCGGTGCGTTAAACGTTATGCGCCCAATATTGGAATTGGTGCAATAACTCTCAATATAGAATAAGTTGTTAAGGGAGAAGGATTGTGAGCTTACAACCTGCCGCCGGCTTGGACAATCAAATTTCAGCAAATACCACTCCGACGGGAGTCACTCTGTGTCCGTCCGCTAAGAGACAGGTTTCTTTTTCCAATTCATCGGCAGGAGGCTGATGGCGGTGTCGTCTGAACGGACGTTAACTCTAACGAGCACATCAGAGAGCCACTCCCAAGGGTTTACTTTAT
>JBIIOE010000103.1:0-13724 GCA_044337105.1 Bdellovibrionota bacterium
GCCATGCTTTCCAAGCTATGCCTTCAGCCAGTGTGACTCCTCCTCCGGGTACGTTCACGTTTACGTGCACGAGCACGTTCACGTCGCGATAATACCGAGTCCTACCCACTCGATTCCGCGATGACCCTTCATTCTTTAGGTACTCACCTACGAGGGGATGATCGCCTTTCACATATATGTGATTGTCGAATTAGTGCTTCCTATACTTCTCCGCGTGAGGCAGGGCCTCCTTGAGCGCCGCGATTCGCTCGGGCCCAGAGGGATGCGTACTCAAGAACGATGAGCCGGAGAGGTCCTCTCCAAATATCTCGTTGGCGTTCTCCCAAAAGGTTATAGCTCCACGAGGATCATATCCCGCCTTGGTCATAATCATGAGGCCAACATGATCCGCTTCGTACTCCATATCTCGGCTGTAGGACTTGACGATAGCTCCTTGACCGATAACCTCGGAGGTTGTTCCCGCCACATCCCCTGCTAGATTCCCCGCAGCGCCTGAGCCAGTTACCACAGACACTGCTACTGCTGCAGCGCTCCCCAACACAGTACTAAAGAGCGATACCCCTACCTCTCTCTCAGCCTCGCCCTCGTCTTCATGGTGACGCGTCAGCATATGTGCCACCTCGTGCCCCAAAACCGCCGCCAGTTGGTTGTCGTCCGGGACCCTATCGATGAGCTTCTTGAATACCACGATCGCCCCTCCATTGACGGCCATCGCATTGACGTCGTCATCAGCATCAACGACATACACTGGAATCTTAGTACTCCCGTAATTGGCGGCTTTGGCGAGCTTGTCCACAATTTTTCTTACCCGGGTGGCCCCTGGGCCTCTCACCTGCATCGCCTCGACGGGCACCCCCATTTCATTCTCGACCAGCGAACGCGCTGTTCTGATCTGCTCGGGCGAGGGCGGCGGAACATTGGGAATCTCCCCTACCGGAACTATCGGACGTGCCGAGCATGCCGCCAGGGACAGGCACAGTATCACCAAAAACCCTCTACATAATCGTGCTGTTGGATACGCCATACTTCCCTCACCCTTTCTTGTACCTGGCATCCGGTCGACCCAAAGACCTCGGAGCTTTAGTCTTCGCAGTCAATTCGAATGAGTTGCCTTAGCGACCGCTTGCCGCCTACACTCCATCGACAACAAGAAAGTCTCGATCTCTCGACGTACGGAGACGATCGAGCACAATCATTAGCTCAGTCTCGAAAATGACAAAGAACTACAAATACTACGACCTGATAATCGCGGCGTTCGTCACAGTACTTTTATGCTCGAACGTAATAGGCGCTGCAAAGGTGGCCACCGTCGGTGGCTTCACCTTCGGTGCGGGCGTTCTGTTCTTCCCAATCAGCTATATATTTGGCGACATCCTCACCGAGGTCTACGGCTACGCTCGCGCTCGCAAGGTAGTCTGGTCGGGCTTTGCCGCGCTTGGATTTGCTTCTTTCATGGCGTGGTTCATCACCGAACTACCTCCCGCCGAGGGGTTCAAGAACCAATCAGCCATTGAGGCTATCTTTGGGGAGGTTCCACGCATAGCTGCCGCATCGCTCCTGGCATTTTTCTGCGGCGAATTTTGCAACTCATATACCCTAGCGAAGATGAAGGTATGGACAGAAGGGAAGGCCCTCTGGTCTCGGACTATCGGCTCTACGATCGTCGGTGAGGCCGCAGATTCGATTATTTTTTATCCTCTAGCGTTTTACGGAGTGTGGGAGACTTCGCAGATCGTACAGGTAATGATCGCTAACTACACACTGAAGGTGTTATGGGAGGTCGTGAACACCCCTTGCATCTATATTATCGTCAATTTCCTAAAGCGTGCAGAGAACGAGGATTACTTCGACAAAGATACGAACTTTACTCCGTTCTCACTGGATACGTAACTGCCGGGATTTGACGCGCTCGTGCGCTCCAAAACGCACGAGCTTTGGAGCGTTAAAAGACATGGCTTAATGTGAATTTGGGTCAGCAACCTCTGATGTATGCACGCCACGGAGCCTACCTCCGCGAACTTCGAATACTTTGAGAGGCATTCGCCACGAGCCCTGCGGAGAAAAGCTGATAGTACCACCGACGCCGGGAAAATCCTTGATTGCGAGAAGGGCGTCTCTCACAGATTCTCGACGACCATCTGAGTTACGCAAAGCTTCCGCAATCAAGCGAACACCATCGTAACCCCAGCCATGAAATGCGAGCATCGTTGGCTCCCTCGAAAACTTTTTTCGATACAGGGCCTTCAATTGATCAACCTGTGCGCTCTCCGGATCTGCAACCATCGTCTGAAATACGCCTTCGAATACCCCCGCACCTTGAGCGATTATATCATCAGTTAAATTATCTGACGTCACTACTGGCCCTGTGTACCCGAGCTGTCGAAGCTGCCGAAAGAAGGGAATCAGGTGTGCTGTAACAGGTGCGTAAATAACTTCCGGCTTGGATGCCAAAACCCGTGAGAGTACCGAGCGGAAATCCGTATCCCCAGGCAATGTCTCTTCATACGCAGAAACATCACCTCCGAGTCGCTCGAAATACTCGACAAAACCTTTTGCTACCCCCAAGGACCACTCCGCAGCTGTAGCAACGACTGCGGCTCTTCTGAGTTTGAGTGCCGAGAACGCGAATTCAGCAGAGACTTCATAGCTAGCAGGAAGCCACGGTCCTATTCCAAAAGAATAGTCCCCAAGCGCTTCGATTGCAGGCGCAGAATCCCAGAGAGTCACGTACGTCAGCTTGGCTGTCTCGAGAGGCGCAGCGGCCGCCTTGGTTTCGACGATCCCCGTAATCAACACCCCAAGGATCGCTTCATTACTCGCGAAGCGTCGTGCCAGTGTATGGGCCTCTTTCGTTGAATACTGCGAGTCCTGGATATCAAGTCGAAGCTTCTTTCCCTTGATCCCCCCTGTTTCATTGACCTCATCCACAGCGATCTCGGCCCCTTCACGAATCGCATTACACCCCGAGGCGATTTCACCTGTAAGGCAGAAGATTCCGCCGACTGTTACCGTATCCGGGCTCTCTTCGCCCTGTGCAATAATAACCCGCACGAACGACAGCACCACGATCAACAAATATCTGGATAGTTTCATAGTTGCCTCTCAGGATAACGTTGCCTCCTTTGAGCAGCAACCTTCTTGGGTTTTCGGCGCACCTGTTCTGTGGGACGAAGCTGAAGTGTACTCTCGAAGCCAAGTCTGCTCGCTTCCCAAGATAGAACAGCCACTTACAAAAACTCTATCGAATTGCCTTCACTCTTCTCGGTCAGAAACGGACTTTTTAGTTCAATCCTGTCTTCAATGGTCATAAATCGCTCTTTAGAGAAAGAAACCGATCGAAGTCCGACGACTAAAGCCCCAAGTCTCTTCTCGACTGGCAATCGAGAATAATTTACGGTGCTGCTGCGTGAACACCAAAGGGGAGACGTCATGATCGACAGAGGAAATGGACATCAAGCAGTGAGTCGGGATCGAAATTCACCTGAGCAGGCAAACGACCGCCCGACCGCAAAGTCTAGTACATCACTCAGTGTGGCCGATGTGCTCGTCTCTTATCCTGTAAACGGATTGCTTGGAACGCTTCGAGTTCCCGGTGCACAGCTTCATGATGTGGGAGATTTGAGCGGATTCTCTGAAAAGTTAAATCGGCAGTTTCACTATACCATGACGCAGCTCGCAGCGTTCAAGCCGCTGAGCACCCTCAGGTGCTGGATGATGAGTGGCCTGCAACTGGTCTGTGATGTCGTTTCGAAGGTCGAGCATGCGAAGGTCCCCGCATACCATCGCGATCCTGAATTCATAAATAAAAGTGGACAGCGTATCAACCTTGCTAATTTTTCAGCTCGAACAATATTCTTCTCCGGAAGCGGCATAGATGAAAATCGAAAGCTGCAAGAGCATGGCATACGAGAGTTCAAGGATGCACTCTCGGGGTTGATTGGAGTAGACAGTAGCGCATGGCGAGAAGGATTCGATCCTGTGATGTATCTGTATCAATCAGACTCGCGATCTGGCTTTTCCAGGGAATGGTTTCAGAGGCTAAAGGACGCTTACCGACTCAACGTTGACAGTAAGTATGTATCTGCTGAGGCTAAAAGCTTTGCACTCAACGTATTAGTGCCGCTTGTATTGCGCGACGGTTCTAGATTGGACGTGGGCACAGCTAAACGGAATATGCGTCTTAACTTAGTAGGGCAGAGCTATGGCGGTACGTTTCTGAGGATGGTGCAAACCGATTTTGCCGACAAGATGCGCATTATCGGGTACGATGAGAAAGAGATTCAGGAGATCTTCGATAACGTTCTTGTCGTTAATATCAGCGGGGCATGTCGCCCTCGTATCGGCGATGAGAATACGCCGCAGTTCAAAGAGATCTCGGTCATGCACGTGTATGATTTCATCGGGTTTCAAACAGACCTTACAGATATCCACCCCTATTCGAACCTGAGAGCTCGTAAGGATCGAGCCACCCGATTAAGCGAGAAGGGACAGGGTATTCCCAGCCACCCTCGCTGTAATGAATGGACTGCCATTAACTCACGCTCCGCGTTCTGGTGGGATGATTTCAAGCGTCCCAAGCAGATTTCCACGGCTGTTAAGACCCCTGAGGGCGCAACCAAGGAGGTCGTCTTCAATGTGAAAGGGATCGAAAAACCCCCAAGCGACAAAGACTACGGATTTCACAGCGTCTGGGAGACTACTCATGAACGCTACAAAGGAATGCGTGCCGCTGGAAAGGTATTCCAAAGGGCTCTAGTCGAGGACGAATATCTGCCTGACCTGTATGAGATGATGAGTTAGTGAACAGTCTACCCGGCTAGGCACACTGTCTATCTGCTGTACCATCCGGATGCCCTCAGCAGGTATTGAGCTGAAGTCACTAGGATCTTCAACCAGCATTCAAACTGCGGCATCCTCGCTCATAGCGCTACCCGGGTATACTGCCACCGCTATAAACACTCCCTGCTTCTGGCATTTTTGCAAAAAACCCTCCTGGAAAGTGCACAAAGAGACCTCCATCTCGCATAACACCATGAACGTAAAGAGGGAATAGTGACAGAGCAGCAGCAGAGCCCGCGGTCGAGCTCGACTACGTCGGGCTTCGCACATTTTTTCTGTAACGCCGCCCGTTATTGCTTCAGGCTCGTAGCCGCCACCTTTACCCCTCCACATAAAACCCAAGCTCAGATGGCTCTCGGAAAGATATCTCGAGCTGAGCCGGTCGATCAGAGATTCATCGATGCACTCGCCGCTACTATTCGTTTAACAATTACTCAGCCCGGAAAGATGGAGTGGATCAGCCTAATCCGCATACCGAACGCTGAGCAGGTCTACCTTGAAAATCGTTGCGCCTGCTCGCCATTTTTAAAGAATGCTGTCGAGGAGGGAGAAGGCTGTAACCTGAGTAGCCGCGCTGAGTACGAAGGCAGAAGAATCATACAACTCAATTTCCTCCCTGAGTATGTTCGCTCTATGTGTTTGCAAGAGTGTCAGCAACAGTTCTGCAAGGTACGGGTCTCTATTGACTCTCGGACAAGCGATAGAGACCAACTGCTCTTGTATGCGCGAAAGTTTAACGCTGAACACATCAAACAAGCCGAGCTGCTCGAGCTTTCTCAATTTTTAGCCAGCGTATCGTTTGAGTCTGGATTAAAGGTCCTTGACGCACTCAAGCCAACTCAATTTAAGCCACACTACTCTGTTACCGCTCGAGGCAATGAGGTGTTAGTGCACGACCGTTTTAATCCAGGGTCCGACGGCCCTCTGGGTAAAGCCGCCACTGATGCATGGCACAGAATGTCTAAAATAGCGCTGGCAGCGGCTATACTCGAGGATCTCCTTCCCCCATTAGGGCCCAATATTAGTGAGGATATCAAGCGTTCTGCCATCGAGCGCGCGCTGTCTGGACCAAATGGATCGCCTTGGAATGTGCCGTCTTCCAGGTTGATCAAGAATGCGACAGAGCTGCATGAGCTGTACGAGGCGGGAGCGGTCTCGGCTAAGGTGGTTAACGTCATCATCCATGACCATAGCGCTCTGAACTCTACTCGCATAAGCGATAAAATCGCCGACACCTCGCACACACTGGCGCAGAAAGAGGCTCGCTGTCGCGAATCGGCCATCGATCCGCCCCCTTCTGGTGATGGACTCTCGTATCCAGCCCCCGAAGCTATTTATACCGAAAGTTCAAAAAGGCCCAAAGTAACCCCAAGTGGCTATTTTATAGAGCCATTCATTGCGTGCGTCCGGAAAAGCCCTTCACGAAAGCTTTTCGAGAGGAATATGCGGCGCTTTATCGCCTCTACAGAAGTTCGAATGTATCACTCCAAGAGTGTCTCGACATAGCGCGATCCGGCAAAGCGCCTCTGGCTCAATACGAGCAGCGCACGGAAAGCTCGACTACCCGAAATATAAAGTCTTCTGATGTGACATCAGAGCCTGTCGAGCACCCAACGCACACTCTGCAGGACTGCGAGGAAGGCCTGACTGACAGGTATACCGTGACGGGGACCGAGCAGGATTGGTTCCGCAAGTGGCGTGATGCGCTTGATCCTGTGTCACAACGAATCGTTGATAGACGGCTGCAGCAAGTTGCGGATGGCAACTTCGGTGATTGGCGCAAGCTTAGCTCGATTGATGCAGCTTAAGAGCTACGCATTCATTACGGCGGAGGCCTGCGAGTCTACTATAGATATGTGGGATCCAATTCGATTGAAGTCATCGCAGCCGGCCCAAAGGGTGAGCAACCGCGCAGCCTCGCCCGGCTGCGTGGAGCCACATGACGCACGTGGATTGCCCCCTCCTTACCTTTCTCAGATCGAGAAATAGCACGCCTCAGGATGATGCACGATGATCGCCGAGGTCGATTGCTCTGGCACAAGCTGGAACTCCGAACTCAAAGAGACCCCTATCTTTTCCGGATCAAGGAGCGCAAATATATGTGTCTGGTCCTCTAGGTTAGGGCACGCAGGATACCCAAAGCTGTAGCGCTCTCCCCGATACGTTTGGCGGAAGAGCGTTTCGATCGTTGGACCATCTTCACCAGCGATCCCCAGCTCCTGACGGATACGGCGATGCCAGTACTCCGCTAGCGCCTCAGCCGTCTCAACCGACAATCCATAAAAATGTAGATAGTCGGTGTACTCGTTCGCCTTGAACAACTCATGGCACTTTTCGGAGGCCAGCGCGCCGGAAGTAACGACATGAAAGGCCACGACATCGCGCACACCTCTCGAAAGAGGTGCAAAGTAATCAGCGATACATCGTCGCTTGTCATTCACCTGACGAGGAAAACGGATTCGGCAAAACTCCTTGGAGTGATCGTCGGGCGAGAACACGACCAACTCGTTCTGATCGCTGTTACAGGGGAAGTACCCGTAGACTACCTTCGGTTGTAGCCAGCCTCGCTCTTCGGCTCTCTCGCACCATGTGTAGAAGAGAGGATCGACATAATTCGAGATGAAATCCTTGTACTCCTTCGTCGAGCGATTACCGCGCCGATACATCCACTGATTAGCATACAGCGCTTTGCGGTTGATAAAAGTAAAAAGCTCTCTCAGATTGAGGTCCTTCGTATCGACGTACCGCACCCCCCAGAACGGGGGCTCAGGAATGAACTCAGCTCGTGGCGTGGCGTTGTCGAAATACTCGTCAACCTTGCCTGCCAAGCGAGCCTCTCGCTCCGCTCGCATCTCACCACGACGCTCCTGCTGCCCCTCGTTCTCGGATGTGAGAACCCGATCTTCGGTTCTCCCGGTGAGCTCATCCATTATCTTGAGTCCCGTGAACGCGTCTGCTCCGTAGAAAACCTTTCCGGTCGTGTATGTCTGACGTAGGTCTACTTCGACATATGCGCGGTTGAGCGCAGCACCTCCGCATACGACAGGGATAGAGATCCCGCGCCGGCTCATCTCCTCGAGGTTCTCTTTCATCACCAGGGTAGATTTGACCAACAAACCCGACATACCGATCGCGTCCGGTTTGTGCTCCTCTGCAGCGGCAAGGATCGATTCAAGCGGTTGCTTAATCCCGAGATTTACGACCTTGTATCCATTGTTACTCAAGATGATATCGACGAGGTTTTTGCCGATGTCGTGGACATCGCCTTTGACGGTCGCAATCACCATGCATCCCTTCGACGGTCCACCCTGCTTGTCCATGAACTGTTCGAGGTGCGCCACGGCCTTCTTCATCGTTTCGGCCGACTGCAGAACGAAGGGAAGCTGCATCTCTCCAGCTCCGAAGAGATCACCTACTACCTTCATGCCCTCCAGAAGGATAGTGTTGACGATATCGAGAGGCTTGTAGGTGTCCATAGCTTTGTCGAGCAGAGTCTCTATGCCCTGTTTTCGTCCGTCGATGATCGCTCTCTTCAAGCGTTCCTCAATCGGACTATCCACCGATGATTCGTCACTCCGCTCCGCCACGGCACCCTGCAACTTCTCCATAAAGGAGAACAGGGGATCGTATCCCTCGGAACGCCTGTCATAGATGAGATCGAGTGTGATCGTGAGGATTTCGTCCGGGATCTTGTGCAGAGGAAGGATCTTACCTTGGTGAACGATGCTCGCATCGAGACCGTACTTAATTGCTTCTGCAAGGAACACCGAATTCAAGATCTGTCTTGGATACGGCTTCAATCCGAACGAGATATTCGAAAGACCGAGCACGGTACGCACCTTCGGGAGCTTCTCCTTTATGAGCTTGATCCCTTCGAGTGTCTCGATGCCAGCCTTGCGACTATCTTCGTCTCCCGATCCGATCGTAAAGGTCAGGGGATCAAATATGAGTGCCTCTGGAGGAATACCGTGACGCTCTGTGCACAGCTTGTAGATCCGTTCGGCAACGACAAGCTTTCGATCCGCCGTCTTAGCCATTCCCTCTTCATCGATAGTGAGGGCTATGAGAGCGGCTCCAAAACGAGTGGAAAGCTCACAAATCCTGTCGAACTTGTCTTCTCCGTCTTCGAGGTTGATTGAGTTGATGATAGCGCGACCACCGATCAGCTTGAGCGCAGCCTCGAGAACGTCAAGCTGCGTCGAATCGATCATGAGGGGCGCCGTGACCTGCCCTACGAAGCGAGAAACTATCTCGGTCATGTCGCGTATTTCGTCGCGTCCGACGTATGCAGTACAGACGTCAAGGACGTGAGCCCCTTCCTCGACTTCTTTACGTCCCATCTCCACAATTGCTTCCCAGTTCTGGGTCAGGAGATATTCCCTAAATTGCTTGGAGCCGTTTGAATTACACCGCTCTCCGATGATGAGCGGGGATGTGCCCGGCTGATCGAGCGGAACTGCAGTGTAGTTGGAGGTGACATGCGGCTCCAAAAACCCACGGGGTGGCTTGGGCGCCAAGCTGCCGACGCGTCGGAATAGCTCGCGGATATGAGCCGGTGTAGTACCACAGCAACCACCCACCATCGCCGCGCCAAAATCCTTCACGAACACCTCGTGATAATCAGCGAGCATTTCCGCATTGAGATCGTATACAGCGCGACCGCCGTCGTTACGCGGAAGCCCTGCGTTTGGAATCACCGCAACGGGGACTCGACCGCTCGAACAGAGATACCGCACGTTCTCCTGCATCATGTCGGGCCCGGTGGCACAGTTAAATCCGATCATGTCGACAGGTAAGCTCTCGAGTACGACGAGCGCCGCTGCCACCTCGCTTCCGACGAGCATCGTTCCGGTGGTTTCGACCGTCACCGTTACCGAGAGGGGAACTCTCTTTTTGCAGCGGCGCATCGCTTCCACGGCCGCCGCTACTGCACATTTGACCTGCAAAAGATCCTGGCAGGTTTCGATCTGAAAGATGTCTATTCCCCCTTCTATCAAGCCGATCATCTGAGGAAGATACGACTCGAACATCTCGTCGAAGGTGATGTGTCCGAGTGTCGGCAATTTTGTACCGGGACCAACAGAGCCAGCTACGAAGCGTGGCCACGCCTTGGAGGAAAACTCATCAGCTAAGACTCGCGCTGCCTCGGCGTTGAGTTTCGAGATTTCATATGCGCGCTCGCCGACGTCGTACTCCGCCAGTGTCAGCTTCGACGAACCGAAGGTGTTCGTTTCAATTACGTCAGCGCCTGCATCGAGATAGGCGGAGTATATGTTTTTGATTATCTCCGGACGGGTACAGATCAGATACTCGTTACACCCGTCCAACCCTCCGAAGTCGTCAGGTGACGGATTCGCAGCCTGTATCATCGTCCCCATCGCGCCATCCGCGATGATTACTTTCTCCTTCAGTCGTCTAAGAAAACGGTCAGATGGAAGGGCCATATCAACTCTGCTGGGGAGCGGGTATCGCTGCTGCGGCATCGCTCAGTTGTTTATACAAACTCCTTAGATGATCGAGCCTACCCGCCAGACCGGCGCTGCCCTGCTCCTGTAACAGCACCTCGAGCTCTCCCGCCGTCTTAGCTAAGGTAGTGAACTTGAAGAACCCCGCGCTGCCACGGATAGTGTGAAACCTTCCGATAGCCTCCTTCAACTGCTCAGGGCTCCAGTCTGTTGATTCAAAGAGTGTAGCCGTTGCCGAGATGTGTTTTTGGAGCTCCTCGAAGAAGATCTTGTAAGCGGCTCCCGCGAGAAGTTTCTTTTCAAAATCACTAGTCATATCAAACATCTATCACGACGTCTCCGCCGCTGTCTACAGACCAAAGAGAGCTTCCGTCGGTGTGAGGGTCAGGGTAGACCAGAAACACCTAGCGACAGTAGGACCCTGGGCACAACTCGCCCCCAACACCACCATGAAGATCATTGCTTCGGGGGTTCCACCTTTTCCTCCCCTAACTTATTAACTATATAAGGGCGATGCAGTACTGTATTGAACTTCCTGGGCAAGAAATGTCCTTGTCTGTTTCAAATACTCTGAGCTGTCCAGCGTCTAAGCTCATAGTTTTGACGTCCGTCTGTTTGTCAAAGGATAGTTTCTAATGAAGAAGCTCATACCCCTCCTCATTATCGCAATCGTAGTAGGTGGCCTATGGCTCTTCGCCTCCGAGCGAAGAGGCCCCGCTAGTTCAGTATCAACCGCCAACGTAACTCCCACTCCTGATGCGTCGACACAGGCAGGTTCACTGGCGCTCAAGCCTGTTGACCCCGCTAGTGCAAACACTGGTAGCGGGACCTCTCTCGTGTTGCCCAAGGGGGTCGAAGACGGTGAACAAGAGGTCGAACTGAAAAGTGCCAGTGAGGCCTACGAGTCGGCTGAGGCTGCTTTGGCTGCGGTCCTGAAGGGCGCCAAGGAATACGACGATTCAATCCTCGAGCAGTTTACCCAACCTGGCGAGGACTGCACCTGGTGTCCCGAGTTTTACAACTCAGTACGCGATATGGCGACCAATGCGAATACACCCCAGGATCAGAAGAGCTACCTCGCTGAGATCTTGGCGATAAGCGGCCGCCTGGAGAACGTCGAAAGTCTTACCGAGGCCATCAAGAATGCCAAATCAACGGACGAGGCTGACATGTACGCCTCAGCCTTGGAACTGACTGTCGGCAAAGAGGACATCACACGCTATCTCGGCGATCAGATGTCGGCTACCAACGAATCTCTACGCGAAGCCTCTGTCGCGGCGGTAACCAACCAAGGAAATAGAATGGCCGTGGAGCTCCTCATCAAGAATACCCTAGAACGAGGTGATCCCGACGGCTATTACGGTGTTGGTATCGGTATCGGTGAGTTGATACCAACCGAGGACGCAATGCCGGTTCTCCACGAAATGGTTCAAAAGAGAGACGAGTACTCCCACCTTGGAGTCAAGGCGCTGCTCAACGGCGGTATGGAAGGCCTTCGAATCGTTTTCGACGAACTCGAGAACTCCAAGGATCCCGAAGCCGACAAGAAGCTGCTGAAAGATGCGATTGACCACGTGAACTTCGAAGACGGGATTGAAGAGTATCTCAACCAGAAGATCGAGAACTCAAAGCAGTCAAACGTCATCGATTTTGCCAAGCAGGTCCGCGAGGAGTTCAACCAGGCCAGTGAGCAATTTGGCCAAGAGGACGAAAGCGAAGAAGAGCCAAAAATGACGTTGGCTGAACCAGCTCAGTAGAGCTGGAGCACACTCGCAGATGAGCGAAAACATCGCCCCTTCAAGAGCTGCTCCCTTGACGCATGCACAAGATCTTTCCACCCGCGAGGACCGCTACTCTCGAGAAGCGGTCCTCCGGATTGGCTGCTGTGTTGTTGCGTTGCTTATCCCTCTCAAGCTCTCTCTGACATATATCGCGCTGATTCCACTAATTCTATTTTGGCTGTCAACAGAGGGGAAAAACTTCAGGCTGAAGGACCTTTCGCTCGACGAGAAACGGGTGCTCGTTCCACTCCTATTTTTTCTATCGAGCGTCGCACTCTCATCGGTGTTGGGAATCAATCCTCTACGGAGCCTCAATCTCCTACTCTCTCTGTTCTTCTTCTCGGCCACAGTGCTGGTTTTTTCAAGGTACGGGGAGCTCTATCCGATCCTCACTGCCGTGTTGGCAGGACAGGCGATTGCGGCGGCACACTCTGTACTCGATGCCGCATTTCCCGAAACGCTCCCAGGTCTGTTCATCGGTAAGGTATCGGAGTCAGGCCAACTGGCTCTCACGCTTCTAGTGTCCTTGGGTCTCTTGTGGCGCCTGCGCCCAGACGTGGTCGGATGCTTGCATGCGAGCGAACTCAGGCGGCTCTTGGCTGGTGGATTCATAGCGACGCTCGCACTTACCTCGCTCGGCTTCAGATCGCAAATGCAGATCCCCTTGCTGGCAGCGATCTGCTCTTTCGCGTGCGCTGTTGTTGTCGCTCTACCGTCGGTCATGAAAGCAGTGAGGGAGGGGGGTACACCTCGTCGATATGCTCTTCTTCTTACACTTCAAGCGCCGCTTCTCATCACAGCTCTCCTGGTGAATCTCAAAAGAGGACCATGGCTCGGTGTCATAGTCGGCTCTACCGTCTTCTTTGTGGTCTTCTCTCCTCGCCTCGCCGCACTCGTTCTGTCGATCTCGACCGTGGCCGCTGTTGCCATAGCCCCGGTAGCAGAAAGGCTTGCAGCCTCATACCAACACTTCACTATCGTGGGCGGACGAAGCACCATCTGGCGCATCGGACTCGAGCTAATAGCTCAGTTTCCGTTCGGCATAGGTTTTCACAATAGTGACACCCTTCGAAAATTCGCGCCGGAGATTCCCCCCGAACTACGCCACTTTCACAACAACATACTCAACATCACCGCCGAAAGCGGCTGGCTAGCATGCGCTCTTTTTGTGTGGTTCATCAGTGCGGTCGTTAGACGCAGCTTTGTTAAACCACTCGACGCTGCCTATGTAGCGATCGGATGCGCGATCATCTCCTGGCAAACTGCTGGACTGGTTGAATATAACGCAGGTGACAGCGAAGTGATGCTTCTAGTGTGGGTACTGATCGGAGTGCTTTTGTACGATCAGAAAAAAGCGAATCTCAGCCCAAGAACCGAGGTCGCCTAGGAAGCGAGGATGCCGCTTGTGGCCTCTATTTTAGTGGCTCATCGCTTTTTAGAGTGGGTGATAGCGAGCTTGGAGACAGCGTAAGCCCTTGTTTTGACCTATAAATCGCGCCTTTCCACGTGAACGTGCTCGTGCACGTAAACGTGAACGTACCCGAAAAAGCAACTTTTCCCGCTCCCGCCCGAAATAGAGCCGTATGCTCGACTATGAAAAACTAGACGTCTACCGAACAGCGCTCGAGTTCGTCATCAC
>JBIIOE010000010.1:0-50448 GCA_044337105.1 Bdellovibrionota bacterium
TGGAGCCCGAGTTCGCACGCGAGTTTGCCCCTGACCCTAAACCACAGGCGAAGGGTTTCTTCGGTTCGCTGTTCAAGTAACGTCAGTAGTAGTCGAGTTGAGTCGGAGTGAAGCGGTACGGACGGTGAGGACGCCGTCCCTCCTGAAGTTTGGCGATGTCTAGGAGGGACGGCGTCCCCGCCGTCCGTGTATGTTTGAATGGTCGATCTTATTTGAGGAGGTATGAACGAACGCCTGCGGGCATGTTCGAACTATCGATAGTGCTCGCAGGGGATCAGGTCGCGCGATTCTACGGCTGTTTGATCAGTTAGTCGCGATGGTTCTGCTCAATGCGAAGCGCGTTGAGCGCGTGCATGATCGGCCACCCAACTCTGGGCTTATCACAGAGGAACCCTTTTATTGTTCTTGTATCCGTTTGCGAAATCCATCCGCGCTTAACTGCCATCTCCAAGGTCGCCCTCGTGTCAGGTATTGGGAGTTCTTCGCTGTTACGCCGCGATATTCTCTTCGCTCTTGTGAGGGAATCGTTTACCTTCTCGGGGTCAACTAAGGTGACTCCTCGCTTGATGCAAGGCGCTACGAGAGCTCGCGCGAGAGCATCACTCTCGAGGGAGCGTACCTCCGCCTCGGTCTTGCGAACCGCGGTGGTGAAGAGCTCGGAGCCTTCACGATCGGCGCGGAACATAGTCTCTTTGATTTCCTGGGGGAGCTCGCAACCGTACGTGCTCACCTTCTGGGTCAGGTTAGAGACGGTCTGCTCTCGCTCAGCAGCGACTTGAAGAGTGTGTCCAAGTGCGGAGAGGTATGGTGTAGAGGTAGTGGATTGTGATGAAAGGCTTTCCTTGGCTAGCTGAGCAGTGCCTGCTTCGATCCATCCTCGAGCCGAAAGTTCCTCAACGACTTGAGCCGCGGTTTTGCTAGATATTGAGTGACAGGCGAGTGTCTTACGCGCCACCTGTCCAATGGGGTCCTGGGCGCCTTCGCTGGAAGTCGCTGTATGTTCGGCCGACAGCATCAACGACACAATTCGGCGCGCAACATCCGAGAGCGAGACTGCTGCGTCTGTCAGGACGGCATCGCGGGAAGGCATCGCTACTCTTTGACCATGTTGGGCTTGTGGTTGCGGGGCGTATGCGGACGATTCGTCCGTGTATACCGGCGTTGATAAATTTGGTGTGTTTAATGCAATGCTGGACATAACATCCTCTCTACAAATTTCTGGTATTCGACAGATTCGATGGCCAACAGCTTGGTCGCGAGTACACGAACGCAGACGGGCGTCGCGCCATCACAGTGAATCAAGAGAAAAGGTATTGTGGGCCCCTATGTGGGAGCGCCGCGGAAGAGAGGAAGGGCTAAGCTTGTTGCATGAAGATAAGGCCTATCGCTATTCACGGTATCACCTTTGTTGAAGACTGACTGAATGGGCAGTCTCTTTCAAAATCATAATCTCAGCCCTGAGCCTAATCAAGGCCCAACTTGAAGTCGAAAAACACCTGTAAATAATGGGTGTTAGGCTGGGGTGGCGTTCGTGATGGTCGCGAAGGCGTAAAAATCGGAGGGCGAATGTGGGCCTCGGTAGCCTTTGAGAACAGCAAGAGGTGATAGGCAGAAGATGCTAGCGCTTTTCATATTTCAATAGTAGTTGTAGTATTGAAGTATGGATACCAAGAGAGCTGTTTCAGTGTTCGAATGCCTCTCGTCGGGCATTCGTCTCGATGTGTACCGACTGCTTGTAAGGCAGGGCTTGGAGGGCGAGGTGGCCGGTGGGATTTCGAGTCAGCTCGACATCCCGGCAAATAACCTATCCTTTCATTTGAAGGCTTTGACGCAGGCGGGATTGGTAACCGTGGAACAGGAGGGCAGGTTTCAGCGGTATCGAGCCCAACTGTCTTTGATGATCGACCTCGTCAAGTATCTCACCGACGAATGCTGCTCAGGTAATCCGGGAGAGTGTGCGGATCTCGGGCGGGTCGCACTTCGCTGCAAACCTAGATCAAAAGGAAAGGAGAGGAAAAGCTCATGATAGTTTTGTTTTTGTGTACCGGAAATTCGTGCAGGTCGATCCTCGCAGAGGCTACCTTTAACCATCTGGCGCCTCCAGGGTGGAGAGCTGTAAGCGCGGGGAGCAAGCCTACTGGCCAGGTGCATCCCCGGTCCTTAGCTCTTTTAAAGCGAGAGGGGATATCAACAGAGGGCTACCACAGCAAGTCGTGGGACTCCCTCAGCCCAGCCCCAGAAGTCGTAGTCACGGTGTGTTCGAGCGCTGCGGGGGAAACCTGTCCCAGCTACTTAGGAGCAGTTCTTCGCACGCACTGGGGCGTCGAGGATCCGGCACATGCAACGGGGACCGATGCGGAGATCGATGCTGCGTTCCATAAGGTATACGGAACGCTGCGTCGCAGGATCGAAAGCTTTTTCGCCTTGCCGCTGAACGAGCTGAAGAGCGACAAGGAGCAAATGAAGGTTGAATTGGATCGGATTGGGGTAACGGTCTTTTGAAGGACGGAGAGGTGATATGAAAAGTGTCAAAGTATACGACCCGGCGCTCTGTTGCGCTACGGGGGTGTGCGGTGTCGAGACTGATCAGGCGTTGGTTACATTCTCGGCCGATGTGGAGTGGGCAAGGGAAAAGGGAGGGCTCGTCGAACGGTTCAATTTGGCCCAGCAACCGCTAGCGTTTGCGGAGCATCCTGTCGTGCGATCGTTCTTGGAGAGATCTGGAGCGGAAGCACTTCCGGTGATTCTCGTAGACGACGAGATAGCCCTTGCTGGACGGTATCCTTCTCGTCGCGATTTGGCACGCTGGCTCGGTCTCGAGGAAGGCCCTTCACTTTTACAGGTCTCCAAGGGGTGCTGTTCTGGAGACGGGTGTTGTTAATGGAGATCGCATGCAATTTTTAGAAGCTCTCCCACGATTCGTCTTTTTTACGGGCAAGGGCGGGGTAGGAAAGACTTCGCTCGCGTGTGCCACAGCCATAAACAGGGCGGAATCCGGGGCGCGGGTGCTCCTTGTGAGCACGGATCCTGCCTCGAACATCGGACAGGTGTTCGAGTGCAGTATCGGAAATAGCGTTACCGAGATAGCAGGTGTTCCGGGACTGTTCGGACTCGAGCTCGATCCGCATGCAGTGGCGCAGAAGTATCGAGAGAAGATCGTCGGACCGGTGCGAGGAATCCTGCCTGATGCAGTCATCGAAGGGATTGAGGAGCAGTTATCGGGCGCATGCACGACCGAAATTGCGGCGTTCGACGAATTTACTGCGCTCCTGACGGATTCGGCTCTGACCGCAGGCTTCGATCATGTAGTTTTCGACACGGCTCCGACGGGACACACAATCCGCTTACTCCAACTGCCGGCCGCATGGAGCGGCTTTCTTGATACAGGTAAAGGTGATGCTTCGTGTCTCGGGCCGCTTGCGGGGCTCGAAAAGCAGAGAACTCAATACAAAGCAGCCGTGGACGCGCTTGCAGATGCCTCACTGACTCGCTTGGTTCTGGTTGCTCGCGCGCAGCGATCCACGTTGCGAGAGGCGGAAAAAACGCACGGCGAGCTCTCGGCTATCGGACTCACCGAGCAGTATCTCGTGATCAACGGTATCCTGCCGGAAAGTGAATCTCGATACGATGCCATCGGAGCGGCGCTGTATCGCCGAGAGCAGGAAGCGATCCGCAGTATTCCTGAAGCTTTGACGAGCCTGCCGTGCGATATGCTCGTTCTTCAGCCTTTCAACATGGTAGGCGTTAATTCGCTGCGTGTCCTCTTGAAGAATCAAACTGAAGCTTCTCCATCGGACGGCGCCTTTTCGGGCAGTGACGATGAGCAACAGGGCTCGCGCTCCTTGGCGCCATTAGGGAAGCTCGTTGATGAAATCGCCGCGGTAGGGCACGGCCTCGTCATGATAGTGGGTAAGGGAGGCGTCGGCAAAACGACAGTAGCAGCTGCAGTAGCGGTACAGCTGGCCCAGCGTGGGCACGTCGTGCATCTTACGACATCCGATCCGGCAGCGCATGTGCAGGAAACACTGCATGGAGCTATTCCAGGCTTGGTGGTCAGTCGAATCGATCCAGAGGAAGAGACCGCGCGGTATCGACAACACATACTCGATACGAGAGGCTCGTCTCTTGATGCTCATGGCAAAGCTCTGCTAGAGGAGGATCTACGTTCGCCGTGTACTCAAGAGATCGCGGTTTTTCAGGCTTTTTCTCGAATCATGCGTGACGCAGGCGAGCGCTTCGTCGTGATGGACACGGCGCCCACCGGGCACACGCTGCTTCTCCTGGATGCAACTGGGGCCTACCACCGCGAGGTCACTCGCCAGTTCACGAGTATAGGAGGCTCTCTCCAGACGACTCCGATGATGCAGCTGCAAGATCCAGAGCAGACAAAGGTCATCGTTGTGACTCTGGCTGAAACGACCCCCGTCCTCGAAGCGGCGGAGCTACAGAGAGATCTTCGGCGCGCCGGGATTGAGCCGTGGGCCTGGGTCGTCAACAACAGCCTGGCGGCAGCGCATCCAGTGGGCCCGCTCCTTGCGAAACGAGCAGCGAAGGAGCTGAAGGAGATTGAAGCGGTCGCACATCATCACGCTAGTCGGTATGCGATAGTGCCAATGCAGGAGCAAGAGCCGATTGGTGAGGAGGCGCTGCTGGCCCTCTGTCCCGCGTAGGGGAGCGAGGTGAAACCTACCTGTGGCGAGAAGGTGGAGGTTCGGTTGATATTCGATTTCCCTTATCCTGCAATCTCCCGGTACGGCACCCATTTGAACCTCGAGCGATTGATGAGAACCGTTTCGACGTTGCGAATCATGGTGGGAAATGTGGCGCGAAGGTCATTGATGATCTCTGTGAACTGCTCGTATCCCGACACCTCGAGCTCTATTTCGAGGGGCGAATCGCCGATCTGCTCGATAAAGTACGTGATGTTGGGGTGTTTCCCGCAGTGGGTCCGGAGTTTTTTCAGATCGTCTTGATCGTACGTTACCAGGTAGATCAGTGCTTTGAAGAACATCATACCTAGTCGTGAGAGCGCGAGCTCTACTCTGTAACCCGCCACGAGACCTGATTTTTCGAGGTGCTCGAGTCGATACCGGACCGTCGATTCGGGGGTGGAGAGTGTGCGCCCTATGTCAGAGGCGCTCATTCGAGCGTCTTCGCTTAGAAGGCGCAGGATGTCCCAATCGGTCTCCTCGAGCGAATAAGAGCTTGGAGGCCCGCCGATGAGGAAGGGGCTCGCAGTACGCGACGAGAGATAGCTCTTCCGATACATCCACACATTTACGAGGGTGAGATTGGTGAAGCTGATAATGATGTCTCTACACGAGTCGAGGATCTTGTTTTGCAGTTCGAAGAACTCAAAGGGAGATCGTGCGAAGGTCGCGAAGATCAGATCCCAACGCCCGTCGCAATCAGCAATCCAGTAGATTCGAGGATGAGCCCCGAGGAGCTTTATCAGACTTTCGTAACGTCCCCGTTCTTTGCTTACCTTTAGGTAGGTTTTGTAGAGCGTGTAGCCGAGTCGATACGGATTGATAGTGACCGTGAATTGCCGAATTACACCCTCTCGAACGAGTCGGTCCATGCGGTACGCGACTCTGTCACGACCTTGACGTAATGCACGAGCGAGTTGAGAAACACTTTGTCGCGAGTCGCTATCGAGTTCGTACAGAAGTTTTTTATCTAAGGTGTCGAGCTTAACGGGGATCATGGAGCTTAACGGGGATTATAATACAGTGCCGAAACAGAATGTCTTTGCGAAAATCGGTAAATTATAGCTTTGTGTTGCCGAATACGGTAGCAAAATCCTACATGTTCTTCGAGGATTCAGTGGCTTGTGAGTATGCTCGCGCCCGCACGGCGTGAGCGAGCACCAACGCCAGGCTGGAAAGAAGCATTGCGACGCCTCCTCCCCGTACGATGTCATAGTAGTTTGCGCGAGAGCGTAGGCTCCTGACGTAAGGAGAGTCGGACGAGTGCTTGCCATGAGGATGGGCCTTGGTCGGAATCGATGCTTCACGCAAGGCTTTGGCGTAGTAGGTACTCTTCGACTGACCGATCCACAGATTGCCTATTCCCACCACAAGCAGGAGCGCAGCTACGAGGAGCATAGTCGAGGGGCGAGTCGCATCCGACATGGGTCTCTTCACTATACGTGCACTCGTGCTTAAAGCGCCATGACCTAAGACGTATGGTGTAAAAGGCTAACGCCACAGCCCGCGGTAATGTGCCATGCAATGAGACCACCCGGCCAGGCGCTCATAAAGTGTTAAAGATCGAGGGGTTGGGTGGTTGAGCGTCCGACGTCGTGACATCCAGGGGCGATTGACGGCATAGCGCGCAATGGTCGGAGGCGGTTATTCAGCCGTTTTGGCTCTATCGCCTGCCGCCATCTCCTTGCTAAAACGGTTGTATGCGTTTTTGTTTGTGTGCTGAAGCTCGCTCGGAGCGGGGGCGCATCGTCTACAAAACAGTGGCTCTCGGTCTGCTGCTGGCAGTAATAGGGTGGTTGGGGTACAAACTCGTACCGCTCTACTACTACTACCTCGACCTTCGTAATCAGTTCGCGCAGGTCATCGGGGAGCAGGGGGCTGTCGCCTCGGACGAGGAGATCCGTCGAATCGTAGGTCGAGTCATTAAAAGGCACGGGGTTCCGGCGGAGGAGCGGGATGTGGCTGTTCAGCGCGGCGATACGGTGATGACGATTGAGTTGCCGTACCGAGAGAAGCTGGAGCTCTCTGTAATGGGGTACAACTGGACGCTGTGGCAGTTCGAGCTCGTAGCGGCTGCTCAAGGGCGATACCGATAGCTTTGAGGATGTGAAGGGTATGACGCAGAAGCACAAACCGGTTCCACGTGATTGGCAGATGGTCATGGATGAAGAGACCATTGCGCGCTCGGTGTCTCGCATGAGTTACGAGATAGTCGAGAAGGACCGTGACCTGAAGAACCTGGCGATCGTCGGTATCAGAACCGGGGGAGAGTTCCTTGGCAAGCGGCTGCAGAGTCAGATACAGCAGATCGAGGGTATCGAGGTGTCCTACGGCGTCATCGACATAACGCTCTACCGAGACGACCTTTCGAGCACTCAATCGCAACCGACGTTACGTGGAACCGACCTGCCGTTTCGGATAGCAGGATCTCGTATAGTATTGGTTGACGACGTGCTCTTCACCGGTAGAACCATCCGGTCTGCGCTCGATGCCATCATCGACTTCGGCCGACCTCGTCGAGTCGAGCTCGCGGTGTTGGTTGATAGGGGATTCCGTGAGCTGCCCATCCAAGCGGACTACGTCGGCAAGGTCGTTCCATCTCAGCGATCGCAGCTGGTAAGGGTGCGGTTGTCTGAGCTTGGATACAAGGATGCTGCGTACCTTATTGAGCGTACTGAGCGGTAAGACTGCCAGATACTCCTAAAAACTCAGAAAATAGGCGATGGGCTCTTGTAAAGTTTGCTCCATTGCGGTTAACTCGCCGCTCGATGGTCGACCACTTGTTGGGAATAAAAGGGCTTTCGAAGCAAGATATCTATCGGTACCTCGACTCTGCAGAGTCATTTGTGGAGGTCTCTGAGCGAGACATCAAAAAGGTACCGACCCTCCGCGGAAAAACAATCGTCAATGTGTTCTTCGAGCCGAGCACGAGAACGCTTGCGAGTTTTGACATAGCCGGGAAACGGCTATCGGCGGACACTATTAACCTCAGTGCAGGTTCCAGTTCAGTCAAGAAGGGAGAGACCCTTCTGGACACCGTTCGCACTTTGGAAGCGATGAACCCTGATGTTTTGGTGATGCGCCACTCAGAGAGCGGCGCGCCTGAGTTCGCCTCTAAGCACTTGCTCCGAGCTTCGGTTGTAAACGCTGGAGATGGTGCGCACGAACATCCGACCCAGGCCTTACTCGATCTACTTACCCTCAGGCAGCACTTTGCGAAGTCGAAGCGAGAGATTGAGGGGCTTACGATCGGATTCGTCGGCGACGTGCGCCACTCGCGGGTCGTGCGCAGCAATGTGTGGGCGCACATAGCGCTCGGCAATCGGGTGCGGCTCATTGGCCCGCCTACGCTCGTGCCGACTGAGTTCGTCGAGTGCTTTGGGTCTGACCGCGTAACGGTCTGTCACGATCTCCAACAGGGTCTCGAGGGGCTCGATGTGGTAGTGTGTCTGCGTATGCAGCTCGAAAGGCAGACGGACCACTTTGTCCCGAACTTGGATGAGTACAGTCGCGAGTTCTGCGTCTCGGAGCGCGTGCTCGCGCGGTGCGCTCCGCAGAGTGTCGTATTGCACCCCGGGCCGATGAATAGGGGCCTCGAGATAACTGGCGAAGTCGCCGATGGTCCGCGTGCCTTGATACGGCAGCAGGTCAACAATGGTGTGGCGGTTCGAATGGCGGTTCTGTACCTCCTGGCCCGCAGCGTGGCAACTCACGAGGATGTACAGCATGAGTAGTAAGGCAAGACCGATCGTCATTCATGGTGGAACCGTAATTGACTCTGCCGAAGGGCGCGAGGGGGAGTTCGATGTGTTGGTCGAAGACGGGCGCATCGCAGCGGTGGAGCAGCCTAACGTTCTTCAATCCCACGCCGACGCAGAGCGAATCGATGCTAAGGGCCAGTGGATTATTCCTGGCTGCATCGACCTCCATGTGCACCTTCGTGAGCCGGGAGAGGAGTGGAAGGAGACGATTCAAACAGGTGCCGAGGCCGCTGTGCTTGGCGGATACACCTCGATCTGTTGTATGCCCAACACGCGACCTGCCAACGATTCGGCAGAGGTCACACGCTTCATCCTTGAAAAGGCCAGGGCTGCAGGAGCTGCCAGGGTGCTCCCGATCGGAGCTATCTCCATGGGGCGTGAAGGTAAGCAGCTCGCGCCGTATTCCGAATTGGCTAAGGCGGGGTGTGTGGCGTTCTCCGACGATGGTGATCCGGTTGCAGATGCGGGGCTGATGCGTCGGGCCCTCGAGTGGTGTCTCATGTTGGGCTTGCCGCTCTCGTGCCACGAAGAGGATCGTAATCTGAGTTGCGGTGGCTGCATGAATGAGGGGCCACTCTCATTACGGTTGGGGCTGAAGGGCTTCCCGGGGGTGGCAGAGGATGTGATGATCGCGCGTGACATCGAGTTGGCTCGCTTCACGAAGGGCAAGGTGCATATCTGCCACGTATCGACAGCTCGCGGTATCGAGCTCATTCGTCGCGCGAAAAACGACGGAATCGCGGTCACCTGCGAGGTCGCGCCGCACCATCTGGTTTTGAACGAGAGCCGCGTCGAACAGTACGACACGAATTTCAAGATGATGCCGCCGCTCAAGAACGACGAGGATATCGAGGGGCTCTTCGGTGGGATAGCTGACGGAACGGTCGACGCGATCGCAAGCGATCATGCTCCGCACCATCTCGACAGCAAGCAGGTCGAATTCTCGCGGGCAACGGTCGGGATCCTCGGCCTCCAGACGAGCCTGCCGCTTTTCGTCGAATTTGCCACTCAGGGTAAGGTGTCCAGGAAGCGCATGGTAGATCTCTTGTCTGCTGGCCCTGCTCGGTCGTTCGGCCTCGCATCCGGTAGCCTGCGGGTCGGACGCGATGCAGACGTGACGATAGTGGATCCGCAGCGCAGGTGGCACTGCGGCGAGGAAGATATCAGGTCCAAATCCAAGAATAGTCCTTTCATCGGTCGAGAGTTTGTGGGTGCAGCAGCGCACGTACTCGTAGGGGGGCGGTGTGTGGTTCGAGATGGAAAGCTCGTCTCTGAATCGTAGCTGCGACGATGGAGAGAGGAGAGAAGAGGAAGGTCGTATGACTAGTCAGAAGAATCGACAGGGGCTTCCGGAAGCTCACGGTGAAGAGGGTTATTTAGCGCTCGCCGATGGTACGGTGTTCAAAGGACGGTGCTTCGGCGCATTGCGGGGAGTATCAGATCCTGTGACCGGAGAGGCTGTATTCAACACCTCGATGTACGGTTATCAGGAGATACTTACCGACCCAAGCTACGCCGGCCAGGTGATGTGCTTCACCTATCCGCATATCGGGAACGTCGGCTGTAACGAGGAGGACGTCGAATCCTCGCGTGTTTACACCGAGGGGCTAGTCGTGCGAAGTGCACACAAAACCCCATCAAATTTCAGAGCGGCTGTTTCGCTGCCAGCCTACCTTGCTCGCAATGGCGTGATGGGGCTCGAAGGGGTAGATACTCGAGAGATAGTTTCTCACCTGCGCGACAAAGGAGCCCAGATGGGGGTGATGGCGGGTGGTTCGAACATCAATCCGGATGACCTGGTGGACAAGGCGCGCGCGCTCGGCTCGATGGAAGGTAAGGATTATGTACGAGCAGTGTCGTGCAAATCGACCTACACGTGGGACCTTCTACCGTGGAGTCTCTCCGGTGGGAATACGAGGCATCTCTCACAGGAGAAGCTCGTGAGCCGTCCGCACGTTGTTGCGGTGGATTGCGGCGTGAAGCACAACATCTTGCGGCTCTTGGTAGATGTTGGCTTTAGAGTGACCGTTGTTCCAGCGGGTTCCACCTCCGCTGAGATCATGGCGCTTCGCCCTGATGGGTTGTTTCTGTCGAATGGCCCCGGCGATCCTGCCACGCTAGGATACGTGGTGAAGCCAGCGCAGGAGCTTCTCGGCAAGGTGCCGATGTTCGGTATCTGCCTTGGACATCAGATCTTAGGGCAGGCTCTGGGGGGATCGACGTACAAACTCAAGTTCGGTCACCGTGGAGGAAATCATCCAGTGCGTGACGAGACGACCGGAAAGGTTGAGATCACCGTTCAAAACCACGGCTTCGCGGTTAGGAATGAAGGGTTCACGCGGGATGTATTTGTTTCCCACATCAATTTGAACGATCAAACGGTTGAGGGATTGGAGTCGCGCGAGCTGAGAGCTTTCTCGGTTCAGTATCACCCCGAAGCATCACCTGGCCCGCACGATTCACGCTACCTCTTCAAGAGGTTCTACGACCTCGTGGTAGGGCTGGATCATTAGCGCGATGCGCGTGAGCAATTTGTAGCAAGAGTGCCGAGATCTGTATGCCAAAGCGAACTGACATTAAATCAATACTCCTGATAGGCTCCGGCCCAATCGTCATCGGTCAAGCGTGTGAATTCGATTATTCCGGCACGCAGGCGATAAAAGCGCTCAAGAGCGAAGGGTATCGCGTCATCTTGGTGAACTCGAACCCCGCAACGATCATGACCGACCCTGAGTTCGCGGATCGCACCTACATAGAGCCAATCACTGCCGACTTCGTCGAAGAGATTATCCGTATCGAGCGCCCCGACGCGGTTCTTCCAACCATGGGGGGACAAACTGCGCTCAACACCGCACTGGAGCTCGATGAGCGCGGGGTGTTCGAGCGCTACGGCTGCGAGCTGATCGGCGCCAAGGTGGATTCTATCAAGACGGCAGAAGACAGAGATCTCTTCCGTAAGGCGATGGACGAGATTGGGCTCGAATCAGCGAAGTCACTTCTCGTGACCTCTATGGCAGAGGCCGAAGATGCCGCCAAGAAGCTCGGTTATCCACTTGTTCTTCGTCCCTCGCGCACCCTTGGGGGAACTGGAGGCGGGATCGTGTATGCCGCAGATGAGCTCCACAAGAAAGTTGCTATCGCGCTCTCAGCGAGTCCGAACCACGAGGTACTGATCGAGGAATCCCTTCTCGGATGGAAGGAGATGGAGCTCGAGGTAATGCGTGACCTGAAGGACAACGTAGTGATCGTGTGCGGTATCGAGAACTTCGATCCGATGGGGGTTCACACGGGAGATTCCATCACAGTAGCGCCGATCCAAACCTTGACTGACAAGGAGTATCAGCTCCTTCGTGATGCGGCGATCCGAATTATTCGCAGAATTGGCGTTGATACGGGCGGCTCCAACGTACAGTTCGCGGTGAATCCGACCAACGGTCGTATCATCGTCATCGAGATGAATCCACGGGTGTCGCGTAGCTCTGCGCTCGCTTCGAAGGCAACGGGATTCCCGATCGCCAAGATTGCGGCCAAGCTAGCCGTGGGATATACGCTCGACGAGGTCTCCAATGACATTACGAAGGAGACGCCGGCGTGCTTCGAGCCGTCCATAGATTATGTGGTGGTGAAGATCCCGCGTTTCAACTTCGAAAAGTTCCCGGCAGCGGATCCGTCGCTCGGTACGCAGATGAAGTCGGTAGGCGAGGTGCTCTCGTTCGGACGCACATTCCAAGAAGCTATGCAGAAGGCTATGTCCTCTATGGAGATGGACACCTTCGGGTTCGATCGTCACAAGTTGGTAAAAGACCTCGGTAAATCGGAGCTGCTCGAGGCTTGCAGCAAACCGTCTCCGCAACGCTTGTGGTATGTCGGCGAGGGTCTGCGTTCGGGGTTCTCCGTGCGTGAGATGTTCAATACCACCAAGATCGACCCGTGGTTCCTCGGCGAGCTTTCGGAGATTATCGAACGTGAGCAGAGCCTTGAAGGCACCAAGCTCTCAGAGCTCGATGCAGGAGCGCTCAAAGATCTCAAGAATCGCGGGTTTTCCGACCGGCGGATTGCGGCCCTCACAGGCTCCAAGGAGCGTGAAGTGCGTGAGGCGCGCGCGAAGCTCGGAGTGCTGCCATCTTTTAAGTCGGTGGATACCTGCGCCGCAGAGTTTATAGCGCACACTCCCTATCTCTATTCGACCTACGACAAAGGTAGCGAGGCTCCGCCAACTGACAAGAAGAAGATCGTCATCTTAGGTGCAGGACCGAATCGAATCGGACAGGGGATCGAGTTTGATTACTGCTGCGTGCATGCAGCGATGGCGCTCAAGGCGGATGGTTTTGAGACCATCATGATCAACTGTAATCCCGAGACGGTATCGACGGATTATGATACGAGTGACCGGCTCTACTTTGAGCCACTAACGGTCGAATCGGTGATGAGTATCGTCGAGCGCGAAAAGCCACACGGCGTGATCGTCCAATTCGGTGGCCAAACGCCGCTGCGTATCTCGGCGGAGCTTGCGTCTCTGGGAGTGCCCATCATCGGCACCTCGGTTGAGTCGATCGACATCGCTGAGGATCGAGAGCGCTTCTCCGCTCTGGTCAAGAGACTTGGTCTCAGCCAACCGGAGTTCGCCACGGCTCGTTCGTTGGAAGAGGCGCTTGCGGCGGCTCGGCGGATTGGGTTCCCGCTCATGATCAGACCTTCGTTTGTGCTCGGAGGACGAGCCATGCGTGTTCTGTACACGGAGGAGGAGATCGTTAATTACATGCACGAAGGGGTGGAGGTCTCGCACGATAGGCCGGTGCTGCTGGATCGCTTTCTCGATAACGCCGTTGAGGTCGATCTCGATGCGCTCTGCGACGGTCAGGATGTGTTGATTGCCGGTGTCATGGAGCATATCGAGCCGGCTGGTATTCACTCCGGTGACAGTTCGTGTTGTTTGCCTCCACAAACGCTCGCGCGCGAAACGATCGACGAGCTCAAGCAACAGGCCGTTGTCATGGCCAAGGAGCTTGGCGTTGTGGGTTTGATGAATATTCAATTCGCGGTGACCCGAGATGGTAAGGTGTATATCCTCGAGGTGAATCCCCGCGCGTCGCGTACGGTGCCGTTCGTCAGCAAAGCGACGGGGGTGCCGTGGGCCAAGATGGCCTCGCGTGTCATGGCCGGCAAAACGATCCGAGAGCTCGGGATTCGAGAGATTGAGCCGGTCGGATACGTGTCAGTTAAGGCGTCGGTCTTTCCGTTCAGTAAGTTTCCGGGGGTCGATACGGTTCTTGGACCAGAGATGAAGTCCACAGGCGAGGTGATGGGGATTCACGCAAACTTTGGTGGTGCGTTCGCCAAGAGTCAATTCGCCGCCAACATCGTGCTTCCCACTGAAGGAAAGGTGTTTATCAGTGTGAAGGACCAAGACAAGGAGGAGCTTCCTGGGATAGTTCGAAGGCTCGTTGAGTTGGGGTTCTCGGCCGTAGCCACGAAGGGAACGGCGGAGTTTCTCGAATCCCATGGGGTCAAGGTTCAAGGAGTAAACAAGGTGCGCGAAGGCTCTCCTCATGTCGTCGACATGCTCGGTGACGGTGAGCTCGACCTGGTGCTCAATACACCAGAGGGTTGGAAGCCGGTGATGGACTCGCGCTCAATCCGACTGGTCGCCAACGAGCTCCGTATACCGACCTACACTACGATAGCCGCGGCGCGTGCCGTGGCAGAAGCATTAGGTATGGTGAAGGATCAGACGTACCTCTCGGTGAAGGCGCTCCAGGATTACTATCCTTCTTGAGACGTTTTATCGCTGACCGTGACCGCGCCGGGTGTTCGAATTGTCCGGCTTACACGACCGGAGCAGGGGGCAACCTTCACGTCCCTTGGCGGGACGAGGTTAGCTTGCTTCCCGAGGAAGTAAGGAAGGGTTAGAACGCGATAGGGGGCTGATGTGGTCGGCGAACAGAACGAACATCATAACTAGAGTTGCTTGAATCTCTTGAAGGTCGGACAGCGAGTACGGGTTTCCGCGCGATTGTGCAGGGGTGCTCGAGGGGCTGTGCGTCCTCTCGGGTTGAATGCTCGAAGGCGGCCGCGGTTCCTGCGGAAGAGGTACGATCGTGTCCGTAGGGGCAGTCTGCCACTCGCAAAAGCGGATCACTTTGTCGAAAAGCGCGCGGAGCTCTTCTTGCTTGGGTGGACTCAATGGGCGCGGCTCCCAGATCGCGCGCAGCTTGACGTAGAACTCTGGCCCCGCAGTCGAAGGGATTTGATTTGTGAAATTTTCTTGCGTCAATGGTTCTGCAGGAAGAGGAAGCCAGACCTGCTTGAAGAGTTCAAAGAACTCCTCGCCGCGCAGCCATTCAGTGAATAACTTTTTGTACGGATTTAGGAGAGAGCGCGCGTCCTGAAGGTGTCGCTTGCACCTTAGGTCGTCAGATTCGGAGCGTGTCGCCACGCCAGGTTCTGCTGCGTGTTCTGCGTCGTTCGCGGGTCGCTTGCGTATCTGTGCAGTCTCGGGGTGACAGTTTATGGCCTCGGAGAGTGCGCAAAACGTTTCCTGCCAACTTTCCTGTGCCACTATGAGGCGATTGAGTTTGGTGGCTAAAGATAAGGATTTTGATTCGGCGGCAGAATGAGCAGACGACCCTCGCGAAGCGGGGGGAAGTAGAGTCCCAGAAAGTGGGTCCTCGGGTGGTTGAGACGGATTCTGAACTCGTTCCGGCATACTGACTCGCAGTGTATCGAGAATTCCATGCTTAAGCACGCATTTGGTGGTAGCGATACGGGCGCGAGGTTGCGACCGGATATGCCAGTGCCGCCCCTCGGGCATAGAGCAAGACAAAGAGGCGTAATGTATTAAAATTGCTGAGTAAATGCATCGGTGGGGAGGTGTCAGCATGGCACGTGCGCTGAACCGTGAGGGCGATACAGGTCTCTGCGAACTCCCCAACGCTATGTGAGGTGCCAAAAACCTGTTGAGGGCCTAGGGCATTTACACTGCCCAAGCACTCTGATAGCCTATAAATAGCACAAGAAAATCGGTGTCTTACTCTGGATACGAAGAAGCACTGATACCCAGCAAGTGTTACAGCACGATTTACAGCACGATTTAGTCGGAGTTTGCCCATGGCTCGTATTACGGTAGAGGACTGCCTCACCCAAGAAAACAACCGTTTTGCTCTCGTGCAGCTTTGCTCGAAGCGCACAAAACAGCTTCTTCAAGGTTCCTCTGCTCAGGTTACGGATCGCAAGAACAAGCCAGTTGTTACAGCCTTGCGTGAGATCGCGGGTGGGCGCGTCAGGTTCATGTCGCCCCAAGAGGCGCAAGCCTTCGAGGAGGAGAAGGCGCGTGAGCTCGAAGCTCAGCGAGCTGCGGAGGCCGCAGAGCGCGAGCGCCGAAGCGAGATCGGTGCGGGGCTGTTTGGTAACGGAAACGATACGCGCTCGGCCAGCTTCCTTAGAGATTCCCTTCTTTCCACTCCGCCTCGTGCAAACGATGGTGACGCAGACGACGAGGAGTAGAGAAGTCGCTAGTCGGTCATTTAGAGATAGGGAAGGTCGCCACAGGGAAGGTTATTGAAAAGTTGAGCGACTAGCATGTCCTTCGAGAAGATCGCCGAGACCCTCGGAAAGTACATCCCCTCTCCCGACCTCGAGACACTCAAGAAGGCGTACGATTTCGCAAGCGAGTGCCACAAGGGACAGGTACGCGCTTCGGGAGAGCCGTACATGACGCACGTCGAGGAGACGGCGCTCCTTGTCTGTCAGCTCAAGCTCGATGAACCGTCTGTCATTGCCTCGCTGCTTCACGATACAATAGAGGACAGCGAAACCACCCAGGCTGATCTCAACAAGCTCTTCGGCCCCGGTGTGGCTGACATCGTTGAAGGGGTCACCAAGCTCACCCGTATCGAGTTCGAATCTCGTGAGGAGAAGCAAGCCGAGAACTTCCGCAAGATGCTCTTGGCGATGGCCAAGGATATCCGCGTGGTGCTCGTCAAGTTGTGCGACAGACTGCACAACATGCGCACGTTGAAATTTTTCAGTGAAGATAAGCGCCGCAGGATCGCCATCGAGACTCAGGAGATCTATGCGCCGTTGGCGAATCGTCTCGGTATTCACTGGCTCAAGTCGGAGTTGGAGGATCTCTGCCTTCTCCACTTACGCCCGGAGCTCTATCGCCAGATCGAAGAGCACATCAAGGAAAACGCTCCTCAGCGTGAGGGGTACGTGGACCGTGTCACTCTAGAGATTCAAAAGTGTCTCGCTGAAGCCGGGGTTTCGGCTTCGGTAAAGGGAAGGGGAAAGCACTACTACTCCATCTGGCAGAAGATGGAGAAGGACAAACTATCCTTCGATGAAGTGTACGATATCCTTGGCTTCCGCGTGATCGTGCCCACAGTGCGCGCTTGTTACGAGTCGCTCGGTATCGTCCATTCTACCTGGAAGCCCGTACCAGGGCGCTTCAAGGATTACATCGCGATGCCTAAGCCGAACATGTATCAGTCGTTGCACACGACGGTCATAGGGCCTGAAGGACAGCGAATCGAGATTCAGATGCGAACACCTGAGATGCACCGAGTCGCTGAAGAAGGTATCGCTGCGCACTGGCGTTACAAGGAGGGGGCAGCTGCTGCCCCCGCTTTCGACCTACAGTGGGTCAAAGAGTTGGTCGAGACTCAGCAGTATCTCAAGAATCCGGACGAATTTATTCAATCGGTCAAAGGTGAACTGTATCCGGAGGAGGTGTTTGTCTTCACACCCAAAGGAGATCTGGTTCGCCTTGCGTACGGCTCGACATCGGTCGACTTTGCGTATTCCGTGCATACGGATGTCGGGCATCGCACCGTCGGAGCGCGAGTAAATGGTCAGATGGTGTCCTTGGATCACGTCCTGACTAATGGTGACACGGTTGAGGTGATGACCTCCAAGAGCCATGTGCCGAGCAAGGATTGGCTCAGATTCGTTAGGTCGTCGAAGGCAAAGCAACGTATACGGGCGTTCCTCAAAGCCGAGGAGCACGCGCGCTCGTTGGCGCTCGGTATGGAGCTGCTCTCAAAGGATCTCCGCAAGGTAAAATTGAGCGTAAAGAAGCTCGAAAAGGAGGGCAAGCTCGATCAGATTGCCAGCGAGATGGGGCTTAAATCGGCAGGAGATCTCTTTGCCGGTGTGGGCTACGGAAAGATTAGTTCGTCGAAGATCATCGCCAAGTTGTTACCAGAGGACACCTCGGTAGCGGCGAAGCTCGAGAAGCAACCCACACCGCTTCAGCGTATCTTCCAACGTGCGGCGCAGGTGAGTCGTGACCGTGTGGGTGTTCGGGTGTCGGGTCTTGACGATATCTTGATCCGTTTTGCGAAGTGTTGTGAGCCTCTGCCAGGGGACAGGGTTATAGGCTTTATCACCCGTGGGCGTGGCGTCACGGTTCACTACGCCGATTGTGCGCAGATCCTCGACAGTGATCCGCTGCGCCGGGTGGATGTGTCGTGGGACACAGAGGTGCGAGCTCCACGTCGGGTAAAGATCACGGTTCATGCGCAGGATCAGCTCGGATTGCTGGCGAATGTTTCTCAAGCTATCACCACGCACGGAGCCAATATCACGAGCGCGCAGATCAAAACCGAGCACGGTAAGGCGATTATCAGCTTTGAACTCAACATCGGGGATGCTCAGCAGCTCGACAAGATCAAGCGCGCGATCGAGATGGTGCCGGGCACAATCAAGGTCGAGCGTGTGCGACATCTCTCTGCCGCCGTTGATACGGAAGAGTTGGAAGGGGAGTAGTGTTCAGTGCTCTGGCACCGAGGCGAGGGGGTGAACGTGGAACGACAGGCGCGATCTCGGGATGACGGCGGAGTCAAGACGCTGGTAGTCGCGTTTGTTCTTGCCTTGGGATTGATGGTCTCTGCCCTCCAGGCTTCTTTCGCCGAAACCTCTACTACTGCCACCCGTACCGCCGAAGAGCAAAAGACGATCGACGTGTACAAGCGCGCCAACCAAGCGGTCGTGTTCATTACCACTAAAACGTACGAGATCGACCCTTTTGCTTTCTTTGACGAGGTTCGTCCGCGAGAGGGAACCGGTACCGGCACAATCGTGGACGCGGGTCGAGGGATCGTCATCACCAATTTGCATGTAGTGCAGGAGGCGCTTCAATCGCGAGGAACGGTTGAGATCACACTTGCCAGTGGGAGTACTGCCGAGGCACGACTGATCGGATATGATGCTGAGACCGATATGGCGGTGTTCCAGCTCCGAGATCCACCGGCAGCTCTGGTGGGCTTGCCCTACGGAGACTCTTCGAAGCTCGAAGTAGGGCAGAGGGTGTTGGCGATCGGTAATCCTTTTGGCCTCTATCGCAGTTTGACGGCAGGAATAATCTCGTCAACTGATCGCTCGATGAAGACACCAGCGGGCGCGGTGCTCAAGGGATTGATTCAAACCGATGCGGCTATCAATCCCGGTAATTCTGGTGGACCACTGCTCGACGCCGACGGACGATTGATCGGCATCAATACGGCTATTCTGAGCCAATCGGGAGATTCTGCCGGTATCGGATTTGCGGTTCCCATCAATACTATCAAACGAATACTTCCAGAGATGATCGCCACAGGGCGAGTTCGCCGCCCACGTATGGGGTGGCAGCTTGTGGATACGGATCAGGGACCGATGGTGCTTCGGGTGATGCCAGATGGTGTTGCGGCGCGAGGCGGAATCCGGCCGATAGAGCAGCCCGTGCTCCGTGGTCAGCTTAGGGGGTTTCGCAGGGATATAGATAGTGCCGATCTGATTTATCGGATAAACGGGGAAAGAGTTCACAATCGAGAAGAGGTAGAGGATACTATCCGAGGGGCTCGTCCCGGACAGCCCATGAAACTTACCGTTCGCCGCGGCGGTCTATATGGAGGGGAGCGAGATATCGAACTCGTTCCGGTGTGGGAGTGAAGATAAAAGTTCTTCCAGATACGGTGATTAACCAGATCGCGGCCGGTGAGGTCGTCGAGCGGCCGGCGTCTGTTGTGCGAGAGCTCGTCGATAACGCCGTAGACTCCGGTGCCACTGATATCTTTGTTGCTCTCGAATCTGGCGGACACAGCCGTGTTCGAGTCCGAGACAACGGGTGTGGCATGGCGCGTGACGAGGCGGTGCTCGCCTTTGAGCGACATGCCACGTCGAAGGTTTCGTCGATAGATGATCTTACGCATCTTGGTACGCTGGGCTTTCGTGGAGAGGCTCTCGCCTCAATTGCGGCCGTATCGAAGGTCAAGCTCACCACGCGCGCTAGAGAAAGTGACGTCGGAGTCCAGGTCACTATGCGTGGCGGAAAGCTGGTCAACGTACAGAGTATCGCTTGGAACGAGGGTACGGAGATCGAGATCGAACACCTCTTCTTCAATACGCCCGCGAGAAGAAAGTTTTTGAAATCTCCCCGTTCGGAGGTGTCGCGCATCCGCTCGTGGCTCGCGCATTCGAGCCTTGCGCGACCGTCGATACGCTACCGTCTTGTATCGGATGGAGACGAGCTCCTGAATCTCTCCGCAGTCGAGTCGCGCATGGCGCGCGGAAGACAGATCTTTCCTCCAGAGTTGATGCCTTTGTCTCTCCAGGAAGGGGGAATTCACGTTGAAGGAATGGTAGGGCATCCGGGCCAAGCGCTCTCGGACTCTTCAGGTCTGGTGATTCTGATTAACGGTCGTCTCGTCTCGGACAAAGTTATCGTTCGTGCGGTTCGCGAAGGGTACGATTCGATGCTCAAGGACCGCGAGTTCCCGATCGGTTACATCGTGGTCGAGATGCCCGCCGAGGACGTCGATGTGAATGTCCATCCACAAAAAAGCGAGGTGCGGTTCCGGCGCGCTGATCAGATCTTTGCTGTGGTACGCGGTGCCGTTCTATCAGCAGTGCGAAGTATTCGAAGACCGATGGGTGCTGTATCTGTCGTGCCGGCCGACACCGCGCCCAGCGCATTCCATGCACAGACGCCGAGTGGCTTTTCAGCTGAGTCACATGTGGCAGCGCCGATCCCTGATTTCCTCCGTTTCACTGCCCGGGACGTTATTGAGGAGAGGCAACCGGTCTCTGCGTCTGCTAGTGCTGCGCCGGTCGCCTACCAGCCATCGTTCTTCTCGTCTCCAGCTCCGACACTCGCAGCGGGTCGGAGAGCGTTTCGGTTTTCGGATCTGCGCTACGTGGGACAGATCCTCGAGTGCTACCTCGTCTGTGAACTGGATGAAAAGTTGGTAGTGGTCGATATGCACGCTGCGCACGAGCGGGTAAACTACAACAAGATTCGCACTGCCCGAGCGGAGCATAAGCTAAGCGTGCAGAAGCTTCTCATTCCGGAGGTCGTACGGCTGACGTCTGAACAGGTGACGATACTGATGGAGCAGCGAGAGCTGCTCGGTGAGCTCGCCTTCGAGGTGTCGGAGATAGACCATGAGCAGGTGGCAGTCAGTGGCGTTCCAAGTGTTCTCTCTCGGCTCAATTGCACCGCGCTGCTCAAGGAGTTCGCGGCCGAGCCGGTCAGTGCTGGGTGGCGTGAGCGCCTAGAGGAACGTATCGATCACATCGCGGCGCGCTTGGCGTGTCACGCCAGTGTGCGGTCCGGCGATCTCCTTTCACGACACGAGGCGTACGCGCTCTTTTCGGAATTGGACGCGGCGGAGCTCTCTGGCGCATGCCCTCACGGTCGGCCTGTGGTGACCGAGTTTCCGCGTGATGCCGTCGAGCGCTGGTTTGGTAGGGATAGGTAACCGCATGCCCGTGCCTTATCGCGCTCTGGCAGTGTGTGGGCCAACGGCCTCCGGAAAGAGCGCGCTCGGTGTGCAGCTCGCGCGTAGTCTCTCGGGGGAGATCCTCAACGTCGATTCGGTTCAGGTGTATCGCCACCTCGACATAGGTTCAGCCAAGCTCACCGAGTCTGAACGGGGCGGCATATCTCATCACTTGCTCGACATATTCGAGCCTGACAGACCGGCGAATGTCGCGCAGTTCCGGGAGCAGGCGCTAGCAAGCTTGAGGGATGTGAGCGCACGAGCAAAGTTGCCTATCTTGGTTGGCGGCTCGGGTATGTATCTGACCGTGCTCTTGCATGGCTTGGCCGATGTTCCAGCGACCACTGAAGATGTCCGCCGGTCAGTGAGTGCGCTCTCGCCAGACGAGCAGTACGCCGAGTTGTCTGTGGGCGATCCGGAAAGCGCAGCGCGTCTCAACAGGAACGATACGCAGCGAGTATCACGCGCCGTCGAGATTTTGCGCATGACGGGTCGTAAGCCTTCCGACCTTCTGGCGGAGCATCGCTTTGCCGAGCGCGATGTAATCGCGCTGGTGATCGTACTGTGCAGGCCGCGCGATGAACTCTACCGGCGGATCGACCAGCGCTCGACGATTATGGTGCGCAGTGGCCTGATCGAAGAGACCCGGAAAGTTCTCGATCGATATGGAGATGTCCCAGCCTTGAACACTCTAGGATACGCTCAGGCGCGAGACTATCTGCACGGGAAGATACTCGAGTCCGATCTTGAAAAGGAGATTGCGCTGCACACACGTCGCTTTGCCAAGCGACAGATGACCTATTGGAGAAACGAGCCGCTCAAAAGGGGGTGGGCGATACGGCCCACCGATAGCGAGGTCGCGGAAGAGGTCGAGGGGTTTGAGATATTTCCGCAACGTGCCCAAAAACGTATGAAGGGTTTTCGAGCTTTTCGATACTCCGAGGAGCAGTTGAGAGAAGCTGTACGCGTACGTTTGCTGGTGCCGATGACGTGTAGCGAAGTGTGGTTCGTTCAGATGCACGAAAGTCCCTCGTGACAGCTCTCGACACATAGTTGTCGCTCGGCTAACGCTCGACGAGCTCTAGATTTAGTGAGGTTTATCGGAGGTGCTCGCGGATTGTTGAGTTAGAGAAAGCAATTCCTTCAAGCTTGCGGTGAAGTCTTTGGTAGCGGAGAAAGCGCGGACGACCTTTCCGTTTTGAACGAGCATAGTAACTCGAGGATGAAACGCCTCCCCCTGATAGCGGAGCGCAGGCAATCCCAGCATTCGAGTAAAGGATCCCTCTTGATCCCATATCAGATCGACGCCGCGCTCCTTTACGGGAACAGTAGGAATCGATTGGCCTGATACTATCGCGAGCGACAATCCGTTCGCTCGAATCGCGGCTATGTTTCGCTCCAAGGTTTTCAGCTCTGTCTGGCAGGAATACCCTCCTGTGATCTCTTCCCAGCCGGCGCGCCACATCGCGTTACGCCGCTCCAATCGTGCATCATACATGGCCGGGAGGATGCATATGATACTGTTGGCGTGCGTCGAGCTGATGTCGATGTGCCGCGGTAAGTTGGGCCTAGACGGGCTTGGAGTAGATTTGAGCTCGATGTGCGGCAGGCTCTCACCGATAAGGTGTGACGTATCGCGGAAGATGGCTCTGTGCACGTCTGGTCGTATCGCGGTGCTTTCCTTTGATGAATCGGCCTCGGCTGAGAACAGAGGTTCACCTTTGTCACCTGCGAGCGTGTGGGGCATCGTTTGGGGTGTGTCGACGTTGGTCTGTTCACGTCGAAGCGGCGGCTCGTTTGGATTAAGCCCCTTGATTGCTACCTCCGGAGAGCTGAGGGAAGGAGGCAAATCCGATTCCCCGCGCCCCTGCCAGAATGAGACAGCGCTGCCAACCGCCAACCGCCAACAGCCCTGTAGTTGCGAGGCTCGACCATATGAATCTGTCGCGCTTCTGTGGTGCTCGGTCCTCTCTTGTGGGGATATTCCGCACCCTCATCTGGCTTGGCTCAGTCGTATCGTGTGGTCCTGGCAGGCCGTTCCACGCAGGGTCTGATAAATTTACACGCACCATTCCGTAATAGATCCACGAAAGCTTTATGTTTGAGCGCGTGGAGCGCTTTCCTTGCGGTTTGTAACACGATCTATTCGCAGACCTTATAGGTAGAGGATTCAGATAGCGTTCTACCCTTTATCTGGGTCTAGGTGGGACTGAGTGGGTGACAGCAGATGTTCGGTCAGTAGGGCGTTCTTAGTGAGATCCATCTGCGGTTTTCTCGCGCTCGCATCTTCATCCACCAGCAAAACCTGGAGGTTTTTCCTCGTTTCCCTAACTAATGAACATGAAAGATAATCCTGCCCCTTTGACCCCCTCATCACTTTGTGGAATGATCCCGCGGCGGTGTCTGCCTAGCGCGGCATACGCCATGTATTGTGGAAGGTGAAAAGGCATGAGTCCGATTGAACATCCGCTCGAATTCGAACGGCCGTTGGTAGAGCTTGAGTATCAGCTTGAGCGCTTGAAGGACGAGTTGGCGAGTGGGGACACCTCTCGCCGTGAAGAGTATGCGGTTCTTGAACAAAAGGTGTCGAAGATCCGTAAGGAGATATACGGCAAGCTCACGCCGTATCAGCGGGTGCAACTTTCGAGGCATTTCGATCGTCCGTTCACGTTGGACTACATAAAATACATCTTTACCGATTTCATAGAACTTCACGGGGACCGCGCGTTCCGAGACGATCCGGCGATCGTCGGCGGAACCGCTCGTTTGGGAGAGGTTCCTGTGATGGTTGTGGGCCATCAGCGCGGGCGAACCACGGCAGAGCGCCTCAAGCGAAATTTCGGGATGCCGAACCCTGAAGGCTATCGTAAGGCGCTGCGGCTCTTCGAAATGGCTGAGAAATTCGGTTTACCTCTTTTTACCTTCATCGACACTCAAGGAGCTTTCCCGGGGCTCGAAGCTGAGGAGCGTGGTCAGGCGGAGGCCATTGCGCGAAACCTGCTCGTGCTCTCGGAATTGACGGTTCCGATTATCAGCGTTGTCATAGGCGAGGGGGGAAGCGGCGGCGCTCTGGCTCTCGGTGTGGCCGACCGCATCCTTATGATGGAGAATGCGTGCTACTCGGTTATCACCCCTGAAGGTTGTGCTTCTATTTTGTGGCATTCAGCCGACAAGGCGGATGTATCTACGGAGCAGGCATCCTTGGCGGCCGAGGCACTCAACCTGACTGCGCAGGATCTGAAGCGACTCAACTTGGCCGACGAAATCGTGCCTGAGCCGGTCGGTGGAGCGCACAGCAACCACAAGGAAGCTGCAGAACTTCTGCGGGCGGTGCTGGTAAGGACCCTCGATCCGCTCTCGAAGCTCACGGTCAAGGAGCTGGTAGACAAGCGATACGAGAAGTTTAGGCGCATAGGTCCAGTCACGGGCGACAACTAGAAGGGAGGCCAAAAGCTCCGCCGTTTCCAGGAGGCGAGGGAGTTTTGGTGCGGGCTGCCTCGGCAGGTGCCGTTAGTTGCATTAGCCGTCGATGGGCGGTAGTCTTGATGCGGTATTTAGCATTAGTAAGCAACGAACGTCGTAAGTAACGAACGTTGTAAGTAACGAACGATTTTGTAGAGAAGCATGGCCAAAGACGCGATTGAATTGAACGGAGTAGTAAAGGAGTGCTTTCCAAGTGCATTCCGGGTGCAGTGTGATAACGGTCATGAGGTGCTTGCGCACTTGGCAGGCAAGATGCGCAAATTCTACATTCGTGTTCTCCCGGGCGATAAAGTGGTTGTAGAGATCTCCCCGTATGACCTCTCAAAGGGGCGTATAGTACGACGCTTGGCGGAGGCTCGAGGGCGTCAGCAAAGCGGGGGCAGTGGCACAGGTAGCAGTGGTACCGGTGGCAGCGATCCCGAGCCTACAGCTTAGGGTGTATCAATAAGGGAACACTGGAGGAGCGCCCCAAGGGTAGTTCCCATAGCCGGGTAGGCTTGCCTCGCGTTTCTAGCGACCGTGGGGCAAGCTTTTCAGATACTCGAAGGTATAGATCCCGGAGTCGTGCCCATCTCCCCAGCGGATTCCAAGAGCGTACTGTCCGATTCCCCAAATCTCCCTGAGATCAGTCTCTTCCGCTATGGTGCTCTCAACGATGGTGAGGGCGAGTTTCTTACTGGTTAGCGGTTTGGCATGGCTGGTGTCACCGCGCTTTTCTCTACATTCGGCACAAGGGCACTCCCTGCGTAGCTGCACGCTTGAGAGGTATATGGTAGTGCCGTCGCTCCAGGTAATGGAGAGTCCGGTCGAGCCTTCGCGCTTTATTTCTCGTGGTATCGGATGCATTGCGTTCGTATAGTACCGATACCAACAGGCGATGGAAAGTTTCGAAGGATACTTTCTATTTGCCGCCCCAGTATCGATGTGTTACCTCTTTTCGAGCATAATGAGCGACAGATGCGTGGCATCGTCAGTCGTTGCTGTACGAGAGCCTCACAAGTGGCTTCTACCGTTATATTTGACATCATGAGGTAAAAAAGATGGGAAAAGGTGATAAGCGCAGTCGTCGAGGAAAGATCTTCAAGGCTTCTTACGGGAATGCGCGGCCCCAGAAGGTGAGCAAGGTGACCAAGCCGGCTACTTCGGGTACTGCTGCGAAGAAAACAGCTACTACAAAGAAGACCAAGTAGTTTCAGTATGCGGCGCGGGCTTCGTATACGTGCCCCGCGCCGCTACACCGCACCGGCGTGTTAGCTGTCGCGTGCGAGCACATGTCATATCCAAATCTCTTCGCGTCCGAACATCTCTTCACGTCCGAACATCGCGTCACGTCCGAACATGTATAGTCGAATGTAGCGGCTGGATATTGTAGCGACGACTACACTACCGACGCTGCATGACCTTAGAACGGTTTTGGTCGAGATATTTGAACAGTTTTGCTTCCGTATCACGCGACATAGGACGACCATACTGGCGCGCACGACGCAGTGCTTCTGTATTGGAAGCTCGGTCGGTGCCAGATGGTGCTTCATCCAAAGCTCTGAGCGTATCCTCGAATGTTCTCGACGCTTCGGTCGCGCCAATCTCCTCCAAACTCGTGATCGCGAACTTAACGTTTTCTCGCGATGAATTGTCGATGACGGTGAGAACTCCATAGTCGCGAGCTCGCTGATTGACCTCATAAATCGCGGCAAAGGTGCGTTGCTCGGGGGATAGCGGAAGGTTCAAGACAGTTTGAGAGGGTGTTAGCAAGCCCTCGAATGAGCCTCCGAGAGCCTCATAGGTCGCGAGCAGTTGAGCCTTTCTGTCCCAGTCCGCCTTCTTAACGCGATAGCCTACGACCGTTGCTGTAATCCCAGCAGCCAAAAGAAGGGCTAGTAAAAAAGCCACACCACTCCAGTTCTCTTTGAGCGGCGAGGAGCGGAATCTGCTGCGGGGTGTGTTCGTTTCGGAGTCCATTTAATTTATTCTCATAGAGGATGAGCCAGCAGACGGGCTTCGTTGTGAAGGCTCTCAAGGGTACGTTCGAGTGAATTGATTAAGAGCGCATCCTCGGCGCTTATAGCTTGTTTGTTCCAGCACTGTGCCAGGGCGCGCTTGTAGTTCTGCAATGTCTCCAGGAGGTGTGTGCGCACTAGCGGCTCCTTTACATCGTGCTCTGCGAAGATCCTTATGTCGTGGTAACGCTTCTGTTTGGCCGCAAGTCGCTGGAGTTCCATAGGGGTCTTTTTCGCTTCTGTAGGGGGGCAAATAACTACGAGATGAATCAGGTTTTGCCTCGCTTCCTGGGTGATGATACTGAATAGGCGTTCCCGGGGAAAGCCCGGGTTTGGTCAATCTGTTTATCGGACGGTCCTGTAGGCCTGCGATGGCTTCGGGCGCTGTCACATTGAAAAGATACCTCTATGGCACCCCGTCGCTCTGCCTCGAAGAACCTACGTCCGATTTCCACCGCTGTATTCCCGGGCTCCTTTGATCCGCTCACAAACGGCCACGTCGACATCATCGAGCGGTCGGTCGAGATCTTCGATACAGTCATAGTGGGTGTACTCGATAATCCCTCGAAGAGTGCGCTCTTTACCCCCGAGGAGCGAGTGGCCCTCATATCGAAGCAGTTCAAGCGGCTCGAGGGGCGAGTTCGGGTCTCGAGCTTCTCCGGATTGCTCGTGGAGTTCGTCCAAAGTGTGCACAGCCGCGTCATTATCCGTGGACTACGGGCGATATCCGATTTCGACTACGAAGCGCAGATGGCGCTCATCAATCGTAAGCTCTCACCGGAGGTCGAGACGTTCTTCCTTACTGCTCGTGAGGAGCACTCCTACATCAGCTCGTCGGTTGTGCGTCAGGTTGCGATGCTCGGTGGCGATGTCTCGGGGATGGTTCCTGTGGTCGTGGCTGCGGCCCTGGCGAAGAAGTACAAGGACAAACAGCTCCGTCTCGGAGCAGTCGGGCCAGCCTAGTTCGGCCGGTTCGAGTACGGCCAAGCACGTGCTTCATTCCTGCCCTCGTTGCCACCCGCTCAATTCCACTAAGAGCCGATATTTTTAAGCACAACGAAAGCGGCAGTACTCAGCACGAGGGCTCCAAACATGCGTCGCAACGTCGTCGAGGAAAAGTGTGCCTTGGTCTCAGCGCCTATCGTCATGCCCAATCCGGAGCCGAGCAAGAACATCAAAGCCGTCTGGGCGTCAGCTACGGAGAACTGCTCGATGTGCGCGATGAACCCCGACAGTGAGATCAGGAAGATAGCAACGAGTGAGGTCGCCATGGCGCGCTCAACAGGCAGCGCGGCTACTATCAGGAGTGCGGGCACCAATAGGAATCCTCCTCCAACGCCAAATATCCCAGAGAGTATTCCGGTCCCGAGCCCGGCGAAAAAGAGCTTAGCGGCGCACGAGAGGCTGAAGCGAAGCCCGCCAGCTGTGGTGTGCTCGCACGCGAATGCGGTGAGGCCTGCTGCGATAGGACCGCGAAGCATCTGTACGCCGACGACCGTCATGATGAGCGCAAAGAGCAGAAGGGAGAGGCGTTCCGGTGTGCGTGCGCCGATGAGTGCTCCGAGAGGCGCAGATACCACACCTCCCAGTCCCACGAGGGCTCCCGCTCTCCACAGCACGTTGCGCTTACGAGCTTGAAGCACAGCGCCGTACAGCGCCGTGCTCCCCACAACGATCAGCGACAGAGCGACCGCCTTTCGGAAATCGAGCGACAAACCGTAGACCAGAAGTGGAACTGCGAATATCGACCCTCCACCACCGGTGAGTCCCAGTGAGAGGCCAACCAGAGCTCCATACAGCAAGGTGAGCATAGCTTCCTATTATCCGTGCTGTGAGGGGCTTTGGAAGCTCGAATACGCGCCATCGACATGCACCACGTCGAATCCTTGCGCTCGGAGGAACGAGCTCGCCAGTGCGGCCCGGTATCCTGAAGCGCAGTGGACGAACAGGCGCGAGGAGTGGGGGATCCGTTCCATCTGTGCTTTTAGTCGTGTGTACGGCACGGAGATGGCACCCGGGATATGCGAACTGTGATGTTCGGCGGTGGTTCTGACGTCGACGACCGTTCCTTGTCTCTGCACATCGCTCAGATCGAACTCTTGGAATTGCATCCGTGGCGTCGTATCGGTGAGGAGTTTGTACGTGTGCGCCTCCTCCACCGTGATCCAGCCGATCACTTTGTCGAATCCGATCCGATACAGTTGACGCACCGCAAGCTCCATATCATCGGGGCGTTCAAGCATCAGTAGGATCTCATCTTCCGGGGCGAGAAACGATCCCGCTGCGTTCGAGAAGAACGGCGAGTGTAGGGGGGCTAGTATCGCGCGTTGGGCGTGGGCCGCGTCGAATTCGACTCTGTCCGATCGAGTATCGAGGATTTTGACCTGTGTGCTCTGTGCCGCGCGGGCAAACTCGCGGGCGGTCAGCTTGACGGGATGCGGAATGCCTCTGGTTACCGCGATACCGTCCCGATTGACGCGCTTCATGGTCGCAAAGTAGAGCGGGGGATCCGGTTGTCCCTGCAAGATATCTTTGACGAAGGCGCCACCATCCGAGAGTGCGAGTCGGAAAGGGGCGTTGAATCGTCGTTCGTATCCCAGGGTCGTCATCGGGACGGCACCGAGCGATTTGCCGCACGCGCTACCGGCTCCGTGCCCAGGGAGTATCTGCAGATATTCGGCGTATGGGGCGAGGCGCTCCGAAAGTGATGCTTGGAGCGTTCGGGCAGATGGCTCCATGACGTTTTTGACGCCGGCGGCCGATTCCAAGAGGTCTGGTCTGCCTACGTCTCCTACGAAGAGGAAGTCTCCGGTTGCGAGCGCTATCGGCTCGCTCGCTCCGCCACCTATGTCCGTCACGAGGAAGCTCATGTGCTCGGGAGTGTGTCCGGGCGTGTGTACGGCTTCGATACGAATGTTGCCGACTGTGAAGGTGTCAGCATGCTTCAACAGGTGGGTGTTGGCACGACCTTTGGGCCATTCATAGGTCCAGCCGGGGCCGCCCTCATCGGAGAGGTAGATGTGTATCTGGGGATCGTGCGCAAACTCACGAGCGCCACTCACGAAGTCGGCGTGGATGTGGGTTTCGGCTACCGCTGTTATATGCAGCCCGTTTTCAGTTGCGAGCTTCTGGTACTGATCAATGTCACGCTCTGGATCGATGACGAGAGCTTCACCGGTCTTCTGACATCCGACGAGATATGCGTACTGAGCGAGATACGGGTCGAATATTTGCCTGAGAAGCATACACCTCCTTACGTGTCTTTAGTCTCTACATCGCACAACAGCTTCCTTTCGGGGAAGAAGATCGGTTATTCCACGGCATGCGAGCCAGAGCGAGCGCCATGCCGCAGGTGTCAGTGATTCCGGCGAACATTAGCCCGGCACCGACGAAGGCCGAGAGTCCGATCCAGGCGGGGTTGACGAAATAGCCGAGCGCTGCGCCGAGAAAGGTAAGGGCCCCGGCTGCAATCCGCACCTGACGTTCCAGGGAGATCGTCTTGCGCCCCTTAACAACCGGCAGCCCCGACTGTTCCCAGGCCTGCATCCCGCCCTGCATGATTCGCAGGTTCGGTATAGAGCAGCTCGCGAGCTTGTCGGCAGCCTGTCTGGCGCGGCCACCAGATCGGCAGATTACGATCGTCTCTCGCTTGCCTGTGCATAATTGGGCCACTTCGCCCGGACTGAGTTCGGTCAGAGGATGGAGCACCGCTCCTTCGATGTGAGACTCCTCGAATTCGGCAGGCGTGCGAACATCGAGCAGAAGCATGCCGTGCTTCTGTGCTGCGACTTCCTGTGGGGCGATCTGTGCTACGGGGGAGGCGGCGAGGGGAGTGGTCATAAGGGGTCTGTGTTCCTTTTTGGGTTGACTGGGTACTTATATGTCTATACTACTATATAGTGATGGACAAGACCAAAGGCAAGCGTAAAAATACACCGCGCAAGGCGTCTCATGAAGCGAGCGAGCTTACGGATGCGCATCTCTCGGAGATAGCGCAATTTTTCGGTGTTCTTTCGGAGTCGTCGCGTTTGAGGCTCTTGAGGGCGCTCATGGAGGGGCCGCTGAACGTCTCGGAGTTAATGCAGGCTGCCGGGATGAAGCAGGGTAATGTTTCGAAGCATCTGGGTGTGCTGCTTGCCGCAGGTTTTGTGGCCCGAGAGCAGGAGGGGACCTTCGCGCGGTATTCTATAGCTGATCAGACGGTTTTCACCCTGTGTGCGATGATGTGCGTCCGAGTCGAAGAGCGGGCTCGAGAGCGTTTACAGAAGCTGGGTTGACGTAAAGAACGACGTTTTTGACAAGAGGCATCCCAGCTTGTTGTTTTGTACTGGGGAGTTAGCCCTCTTTCCGGGGGCGCAATCGTTGCTGTCGGAATAAGCAGGGTTAGTCGGTTTGTGTACCAAGAATCCTCAGCCTTTCAATGACTTGAGTTAGATTCGTTGGGCGTTTATAGTGGTGAGCCTTGGAGTGACATCGTCAGGAATGTCTCTATGCAGACCTCGCAATAAGCTTCAAGGGAGCCTCGAGGCTCTCGAGTCCCGCGCACGAACTCAGATTAAGCGTGCGAGTAAGATGACCGAGTGGTCCGCTGTGAAAATTGTTGTAGGAAATTAACGATATGTCTACTGAACGTACCCTTTCGATTATCAAGCCTGATGCTACTTCTCGTAACCTGATAGGAAAGATCCTGGCTCACTTCGAGGACGCCGGCCTCAAGATCGCCGCATGCAAGATGATGACGCTCACGCCCGAGCAGGCTGGAGAATTCTACATCGTGCACAAGGAGCGACCTTTCTACGGAGAGCTGATCGATTACATGGTATCAGGACCAGTGGTGGTTTTGGTGCTCGAGGGAGTCGATGCAGTTAACCTCAACCGCAAGCTCATGGGTGCAACTGATCCCAAGAAGGCCGATGCCGGAACGATCCGTGCTTTGTACGCCGAGAGCATCGCTGCCAACGCAGTCCACGGTTCCGACAGCCTGGAGAATGCCGCAGTCGAGATCAAATTGTTTTTCCCAGAGCTTGCATAGGTGAGCCGTGACCGAGCCAGTCAAGGATTTTTTCAACTACAGCTATTCTGAACTGGCACAGGTCTTGGAATCTGAGTTCGGTGCCACCCGATTCCGGGCTACCCAGCTTTTCGAGTGGGTATATCGGAAGCGGGTCACCGATCTCGATCAGATGACCAACATCAGTCGCGAATTGCGGGAGAAACTCGCAGAGCAGTTCGTCTTTCCTACAGCTCGTATCCACGAGCGCCACATCAGCGTCGACGGAACCCGCAAATATCTCTTCGAAGTGGAAGGGGGAGATCTCGTCGAGTCGGTCATGATTAAGCAACCGAACCGCATGACTCTGTGCGTGTCGTCGCAGGTCGGATGTGCGATGGGGTGTCGTTTCTGTCGTACCGGCACGATGGGTTTGAAACGCAGCCTCTCTACCTCGGAGATAATCCAACAGGTTCGAGGCGTGATTGAAGACGCCCAAAATTTCGGTGATTCCTTTTCGAATATCGTCTTCATGGGAATGGGCGAGCCGCTTCACAACTTCGATGGAGTGACGCGCGCCGTGAAACTCCTTACTGACGCACATGGCTTTGGAATGTCCCCTCGCAAGGTGACCGTGTCTACAGTTGGATTGGTTCCCGCGATTCGTAAGCTGGCAGCCAGCGATGTTTCTGTGAGTTTGGCCGTGTCGCTCAACGCCACGACAGACGAGGTCCGTTCGCAGGTCATGCCGATTAACGATCGTTTCCCGATCTCAGAGCTGTTGGCGGCCGTGAAGGATTTTCCGGTCGGTCCGCGTAAGAAGGTCACTATCGAGTACGTGATGCTCGGGGGACTTAACGATACGACCGAGGACATGAAGCGTCTGGCGAAGATGATGCGCGGATTGCCGGTGAAGATTAATCTGATCCCGTACAACGATAACGCAGGGCTTGGTTTCGATTCTCCGAAGAAGGAATGGGTCCACACGTGGCAGCGCTATCTGAATACGCAAGGGCACCAGGCTTTCATTCGCTGGTCAAAGGGGGCTGACATCGCTGCGGCGTGCGGTCAGCTCGCCACCAATTCGAAGCGTGCGTCGCGCTTACCGGTGATGAATGATCAGCAAGCCTCCGCTTGATGGAACGATAGGTAATGTCGTGACCCCACACATACTCTTAGTGCCCAAAGGGTTTCTCGGAGACATCCTCCTCACCAGTCCGGTCATCGAGGTGCTCAAGCAGTCTGCGGTAGCTCCGCGGATCTCGGTGCTGTGCTCACCATCACTGGAAAAGCTCATCTCCCGAGATCCTCTGGTGGACGACGTGATCGTGTTCGACCGTAAAGGAGAGCATCGTGGCCTCAAAGGTCTCCGTCGTTTGGCGAGCAAACTTCGAGAGGAGCGCTTCGATCGTGTGTATTCATTTCACCGTTCGCCTCGGACAAGCCTCCTTTTGTGGATGGCGGGAATTAAGGAACGCGTCGCCTACAGCGACGCTTTTCTTGGGTTTCTGTATTCGCGGCGGGTGACGCGCTTCCCCAACGTGCACGAGGTTGTGAGAAATTTACAACTCGTTTTAGCCGATCTGCAGGGTGAGGCGCAGGTCAAAGCGGAGCAGCTCGTCCATCAAGGCGAGCCTCAGGGTGCTCCGTTTGCGCGGTTGCGTGCCCCTGAACCGCGCGACGAGGAGCTGTCACCAAAGGTGAGCGAGCTGCTCGGTGCGGCAACTCCGTACGTCGTTCTTGCTCCGGGTAGCGCCTGGGAAACGAAGCAGTGGAGCCCTGAACGATTCCATGCGCTTGCTGCCGAGGTCGTTCGACGGGGGACGCGGGTTGTCATTACCGGCGCACCTTCGGACAGAGCCGCATGTGACGCGGTTGCTCAGGGCCTTCCAGGTGCTCTGGTTTCCAATCTCTGCGGAGAGACCTCGGTACTCGAGATTGTGAGTTTAATAAAATCCGCACGAGCGTTGGTGTGTAATGATAGTCTAGCACTCCACATAGCTTCCGCGGTACAAACTCCAACCGTTGCAGTATTTTGCGCGACCTCGCCGGCGTTCGGGTTCGGGCCGTGGCAGAATCGGGCAGTAGTCGTCGAGAAGCAGGATCTTTTTTGCAAGCCGTGTCGTAGGCACGGGTCGAGGCAATGCCCGACAGGAACGAGGATGTGTATGACGGGGGTCTCGAGTGCCCAGGTTCTCAGGCCATTGGAGGATTTCATGGAAGCTCAGGGAGTGTGGAGTCGAGGGAGCGCGAGCGGTTGCGTATGAGTACCACTGTTGCAGTTCGCGATGACTCGCATGCGCGCAGCTTCGAGCGCGTCTTCCGTGGCCCGTACCATTTCTTCAGCCGCGAGACGCTCTCCGACGCGGTTGCAAACAAGCTCGTGCATCTCGTACGTGTCAGGCTCGACGAGACGCCGCGGGGGATTCTTGGCGGTAGGGGTCGAAGTGTCACGGCGGATATTCCCGGCCTCGGAGCGGTTTTCGTAAAGCGATACACGCACGGCGGGCTCTTGCGCGCCGTGACTGGAGGAAGATTCCTCAGTATCGGGCCATCGCGATCACGCTCTGAGTTCGTAATGCTCGAACGAGTACGTGCTCTGGGGATTAACGCCCCGCGTCCTCTCGTGTACGTGATCAAGGGAAATGTCTTCTACAATACCTGGCTGATCATGGAGGAACTCCCTGATACGCGCACCCTCGTAGAGGTGAGCGTGAACGAACCGGAGGCGCTCGATGCGTGTATGGAGAGGTTGGCGCCGCATCTGCGTACCCTGGTTGTTAATAAGGTGCTGCACGTTGATCTTCACCCAGGCAATGTTCTGGTCGCCAAGGATGGTACCATCTTCATCGTTGATTTCGACAAGGCGCACACGTACCGTGGCTCAGAGTCTCAGCTTCGTGAACTGTATCTGAGACGTTGGCGGAGAGCCGTTATAAAGCACGGACTCTCACCCGTGTTGACCGAGAAGATGTCGCTCACGTTGAGGAGCTACCATGAGTGACCGAGGGAACGGCTCCCCAAGCGCCTCGCGTCGTATCCTAGTGGTGCTTCTCGGGGCGATAGGGGATGTTGTTCGCGGGATGAATGTGGTGGGGGCTATCAAGGATGTCGAGCCTGGCTCTCACGTTACCTGGTTGGTCGAGCCTGCGAGTGCCTCTATTGTAAAGCTCAATCCGTGCATCGACGACGTGATCGTTTTCCAGCGCAAAAGTGGGATACGCGGGGTGCTCGACGTTCGGCAGGCGCTGCGTTCGAGACGCTTCGATGTGACCCTCGATCTTCAGCGACACTTTAAAAGCGGGCTCTTCTCGTGGATGTCGCGAGCTCCCAAGCGGATTGGATTTCATCGGCGTGATGCAAAGGAATTCAACTGGATCTTCAACACCTGCACAGTACCGGCTCAGGGCGAGGAGATCTCCAAGATTGAGCACTATCTGAGCTTTCTCGATCTGATGCAGGTTCCTCGACCGGCAGTTTTGAGGTCGGGCCTCGAAGGGGTCTCCTTGGATCAGTTTTCGCCGGATTGGCGCGCGGAGCTTGCCCCTCGATACATTGGTGTGGTGCTCGGCTCGTCGTGGGATACGAAGGATTGGCTAGAGGAGGGCTATCGAGGACTCCTTTCACAGATCGCATCGATAGGTGTGCAGCAGGTGGTGTTGATCGGGGACCGATCCAAGCTCGATATGGCAGGTCGATTGCAGGGAGTGGCTGCGGGGGTGTCGATCGTCAATCTCGTCGGTCGAACTTCGCTCCAGGAGGCTGTTGCCGTCATTCGAGGTGCACAGGCGTGTCTCGGGCCTGATTCCGGCCCAGCACACATCTCGGGAGCGGTGGGTACCCCGCACGTGACCCTCTTCGGTCCGACCTCCGTCACCCGTAACGTGCCTCGCGGTTGTGAAAGCCTTGCGCTTACGTCCAAAGTCGGATGTTCTCCGTGTAAACGGCGAGTGTGCCCGGGGTTGAATAAGGTGTGTATGCGGCTGATAACCCCAGAGCAGGTCCTGGAGCAGTTAAAGCGTGCAATTACAGCCGCTTGATACTGTTGAGCCCTGGTAGCGTCGGAAGGGGCTCCTTGCTATAAAGCTGATATGAAAAAGATCCAGCGTGAGGAGTTGCTCGCAACACTCGATCGAATAGCTTCGATGCCTATCTTGGTGACGGGAGATCTCATCCTTGATCGCTACATCTGGGGTAAGGTAGAGCGCATCTCTCCAGAGGCTCCTGTGCCCGTCGTAGAGGTCAACAAGACCGACGACAGACTTGGAGGTGCGGGGAACGTAGTGCGTAATTTGCGAGCTATGGGCGCCACAGTCGAGGTCTCCGGGATTATCGGCGACGACGAAGATGGCCAGTGCCTCCTGAATTTATTTACAGAGATAGGGGCAGGTCACGCTGGGGTGCTCGTCGATCCCACTCGACCTACGGTGCTCAAGACCCGGGTTATTGCTCAGACACAACAAATTGTGCGGATTGACCGAGAGAAGCGTGGTGAAGGCCCGTCGTCCGTATCTCAGGGGATGGCCGCCCTGCTCGAGCAGCAGATGGATCAGTACCGCGCTGTGATCGTATCCGATTACGGTAAAGGGGCGGTGTCTAGAGCTGTGCTGGAGTGCCTTCATAAAGCCAAGGAGAGCGGAAGGTTGGGGCTCGGGTCTCGGCCGCTCTTCGTGGATCCCCATCCACTGAATTACGGCAACTATCGCGCTATGAGTGTAGCCAAGCCGAACCGCAAAGAAGCTGAGATCGCGTCGGGAGTGTCGATATCCTCGGTACGTGACGCGTTCGCTGCGGCGGATATCCTCAGCAAGCGCTGGAATGCGGAGATGATGGTGGTGACCCTAGGGGAGGACGGCATGATCGTCAAGATGGCCGAGACTACAGAAGGGATCCATCTGAAGACCGCCGCGAAGGAGGTCTTCGACGTGAGTGGTGCCGGAGACACGGTTACCGCGCTCTTTTGTGCCGCGCTCGCCGCTGGGGCCTCGCCGACAATAGCAGGTATATTGAGTAACATCGCAGCTGGTATCGTCGTTTCTGAAGTAGGAACGGTCGCTATCGACCCCGTCAGGTTGCGCTCGGAGATCTCGCGCTGGGAGGCGGAATAGCGATGTCAAAGTCGGCCGCCGTTCGGAGTATGACCGGATTCGCGCGTGTCGCGCGCGGCAACCAGAGTGTTGAGGTGGAGATAGAGGTTCGCTCTGTGAATCACCGGTTTCTGGAGGTAGCGTTCAGATCCCCGCGCTGCTACTCGGCGGTCGAGCGTGACGTGAAGGCGCTCTTTCAACGCCTCCATAAGCGTGGCCGTATCGATGTGTCGGTGGTTCGACGAGTTGTAGGATCCACATCGCAGCCGTCTTTGGAGAGGTCGGAGTCGTTCGACCGTCTAGTTAAAAGTTACACAGCAGCATGTAAGGCGTACGGAGTCGGAACGGAAGGCTTGAGCGGTTTTCTGGCGCAGCTCGTGTTGCGTGAGCAGGGGGTGGGAGACGAAGGCGCGTTGCCTGATGAGGATGAGGTTGCTCAACTGCTCGAGGCGATCGAGACAGCTAGCGAAGCGCTCGCAGCGATGCGCGAACAGGAAGGTAGCGCTCTCGTAACAGACATCTCTGGGCGCCTCGCGCGTATCGATTCCATCCGTGCAGAGATCGCTCAAGGAGCGGCCGCGGCGTCGGGGCGACTGAAGGAAGCGCTCGAGGGCCGGATACAGGCTCTGGCGCCTGAGGTGCGGGGTGACCCGCAGCGCTTGGCGCTCGAGGTTGCGCTGCTGGCGGACAAGGTCGACGTAAGTGAGGAGCTGTCGCGACTTGAAACGCATCTCGGACACTTTTCGAGCACTCTGAAGGGACACTCTGACGGGGTGGGACGAAAGCTCGATTTTATCGTCCAGGAGATCGGGCGAGAGCTCAATACGATCGGATCGAAGGCGCAAGACGCGGCGATCCAGAGCCGCGTCGTGGATGCCAAAGCGGAGCTCGAGCGTATCCGCGAGCAGGTTCAAAACGTGGAGTAATGCACATGGAGCGTAGGTTGCTTCGAAAGGGGATCTTATTTGTTCTCATTGGGCCCACAGGCAGTGGTAAGACCACTATCTGCTCACGACTCATAGCTGAGTTTCCGACCGACCTGCACTACTCGGTATCTGTCACAAGCAGGGAGCCGCGCCCCCAGGAGGTTCCAGGGGAGAGCTATCATTTCATGTCTCGCAAGGAGTTCGAGGAACGCCGAGAACGTGGAGAGTTCTTCGAGTGGGAGGAAATACACGGCAATCTCTATGGTACTCTCAAAGCTAACTTGGTCGCGGGGATCGACGCAGGTAAGGATCTCCTGTTCCAGATTGATGTAAAGGGCGCCGTTAGCTTCAAGCAGGCATTCCCCGACAATACAGTAACGATTTTCATCGTTCCGCCGAGCTTTCTGGCGCTCAAGGAACGCTTGTTCAACCGTGGCACGGTTGATCCGCATGAGGTGAGGAGGAGATTTACAACGACCCGAGACGAGTATGCCGCGCTCTTGGGGCTTACTGGAAAGTTGGGGCCGATCGATTACCTGATTGTGAATCATGAGCTCGACCAAGCCTACGACCAAATTCGTGGGGTGGTTCTGGCGGAGCGCTGCCGGTTTCATCGAATTGATGCCGCATCGGTCGAGCGTATATGTGAGCTCGAAACGCTCGACAAGGAGATGATGTGAGGACGCTGCAAAAGGGGGAGGAGATATGTTGATACGACGACTCATGGTAGTGGCGATTGTGGCGATCGCCGGGTTTGGATGTACCCCTTTACAGCCGCGGGAACCGAAGCGTCTCCAGGAGATTCGTCCGATTCCCCCCGCATTACGAGTTACTACCTACACGCTCCAGCGTCGAGACCTGCAATCGGTCCTTTCTAAAGGTGCGGACAATACGATTCGCTTGGTCCCGATCTACGAATCAGTGGCGTCGCGACAAAGCTACGAATACCGGGTGTTCGATGTGCGGCCAGGCAGTGTGTATTCGCTCTTGGGGCTAGAGAACTCCGATGTTCTAGTCGCAGCGGATGGCTATCTGATTAAGAAGCCAGAACAGTTTGTGATGTACGTGCAGCTTTTGGCGAATCAGAACGAAGCCAACATAGAGATGCGACGTGGTGGAGAGCCCCGACTCCTCAAGTACTCGTTTTTGCCGGCCATCAAATAAGACACAGTACAGGCTCGGATCGATCGTCTCTCTGAGTTTGCAAATGGCGGGCTTTTCAGAGCCGCGTACTCCTCTGTAGAATGTAGGGAGCGTTTTTTTTTTCTTCAGAGATTCTCATGGTTCGTGCTCTTCTCGTATCGATACTAGCCTTTGTTCTCTCTTTCTCTCGCGAGCTGTATGCCGAGGGGCTCGATAGCTACCTCGCGTCGCTCGGGCCGGCCACTGCGATCAAGGTGATCGAAGCAACACCCTCTGGCCCGGCTCGTGTGGCGTTTCAGAGCCAGGTATGGCGCGGCATTCCGTGGACGCACGAGCTGCTCGTAAAGACCCCAGCGCAGCTTGCTCGGCGTGATCTAGTCGTCGTGTTGTTGACAGGTGGTGACGGCGGTAGCGAACAACAGCGCTCGGCCGAAAAGTTGGCCGAGGCTCTCGGTGTTCGTGCCGTTGTCTTGACCAAGGTGCCTAATCAACCCCTGTACGACGGTAAGAAGGAGGACGATCTCCTTTCTTTTTCTCTCGACCAGTACCGCCGTTCGGGAGACCCCTCATGGCCGCTCCTCTTTCCGATGGTATCTAGTGTCGTGAAGGGTATCGATACCCTCCAAGAGGTTCTTGGCGAGAAGGCGCTCAAGGTAGTGTTAATCGGTGCTTCGAAACGTGGCTGGACCACCTATCTGACTGCAGCGGTCGATCCGCGAATCGCAGCAATGGTGCCAGCTGTGTTCGAGATGGTCTCGATGGAGCAACAGATCGCCTTGATGCGTGAGCGCTACGGTAAGGACTCCGAAAAAATTCGGCCCTACACGGCGCTCGGTCTGACCGATAGTCTTCGAGAGCCACGCGTAGCACAGATGATCTCGTGGATCGATCCGCTTACGTTCTTCCCGCGCTACACGATGCCTAAACTCGTCCTGTTGGGAGCAAACGATCCGTACTGGGTAGTCGATTCGGTGCGTCGGTATTGGGAGGCTCTCCCGGAGCCTAAGATGCTCAGGGTTCTTCCGAATGTAGGCCATAGCGTTTTGAGCGAGACCACAGCCGGCGAGGCTATCGTCTCTTTTGTGCGAACGGTAATGAATGCCCAGCAACTCCCTCCAATCAAGTGGCGTTATTCGTCCGCTGCAAACGGTGTGGCGATGTTTACAGGGGAAGCAAAGGCGAACATCTCGCGATGCGCCCTGTGGCGAGCAGCTTCGAGTATTCCGGATTTTCGAACTGCCACATTTGTGCCGGTTGATTGTCAGGTGGTCGAAGGAGGGCGGAGATTCAAGGCGAGCATTCCGACCGAGATTAAGGAAAATATAGCTGTTTTTGGTGATGTAGAACTCTCTTCGGACGGAGGAGAGAAGATCGTCGTGTCGACTGGTACGCAGGTCTATCTCAAGCAGACCCCCTAGCACGAAGAGGGGTATGAGATGTGAAGTGCCGAAGAGCCTCGGGCCCTCGAAGCTATTGGGTGTACGCTCCATCCAGGTCGAATCCGCATCAGTACACCTGACTACTCTTGGAACTCCATCCAACGATCTCGTACCCCTCTTTTTGGAGGCAGTGCTCGACGAAGCGTTCGTACGAGGGGCTCCGTTCATTCATCTCACTCATCCCTTTCAAAACGCCGAGGATGCCGCCTACCGCAGCGCCTGCGCCTGTTCCGCGCCCGGTTTCGCCTGTGATTACGCCGGCTACGGCACCAGTTCCTGCGCCAAGTGCCCCACCGATGAGCCCTTGTTTGGCGATATCCGTGTATCGATTGGGTTGTTTGATGTACTCGTCTGCCAACGCCATACAGTGATTGACATCTCCTTGCACCTGTCCGCGGGGAGTTTCCGCGAGTTTGGCGTTCGGGTACAGGTCGGGCGTTTTGGGTGTTGTCCACGTGGACATCGTGCTACATGCGGACACCACCAGGAAGGAGAGAGAAAACAGAAAGCGTCGCATACGAGCTCCGTTGATCAAATCGATATCGGCAGATGACGATGTCGATCACTATCCCCTTGATACGGGCTGCGTGCACTAATGCTGATCAGACCTTTGAGGGTATTGGCGCAGATTCTCTCTTGCCGAGTTGAACAAGGGAGTCACCCTCCTGAGGCTGGATGAGGAGGTCTGCCAGGGTCTTCTGTTCGAGCAGCGCATCGATCGCAGTGCGCAGATCTTGCCATACCCCGTGGAGGCTGCACGTCTCCTTGGTGGCACACTGGTTGGGCGAGGCATCGTTGGGATGAATCGGTGCGTAGTCACAGATAATCTGGAAGGTATCGCCCTCGGCTGCGTAGAGGATCTCTTTGAGCGTGGTCTTCTCGGGTGCACGCACGAGTCGGTAGCCTCCTTTGGGGCCCCGGACGCTTTCGATGACGTTGCCTTTTCGGAGGCGGTGCAGAATCTGTTGCGTATATTGGAGATCGAGCCCTTGGTTCTCTGCGATGTCAGACGCGCCAACCGTAGAATCGTCGTAGCGCTGAGCTAAGTACAGCGCACACAGGATGCCGCATTCCCCCCACTTTGTTACTCGCATATATCAACCTCGTTTTCCTCAGTATAGTCAGGACGGGGGAGGAGTCCAAGGTCTGTAGGGCGGATCTTGTTCGAGTTGTAAAAGGAGCTGTTACCCCAAAAACTCCATCGTCAAGATAACGCTCCACGGAAGGATGGCCGCGACGACGTAGAGGGCGATAATTCCTTGGAAGGCGTGCTTGAGCCAGCGAATCTTTGGGGCACAGAAGCATAGGGAAGCGATTACTCCGAGCGAGAGTGTTTTCACCAAGACCAGAGCAGGGATATACCCAACGTGATGCATCAAGGTGCGCAGGAGGGCATTACCCTCCATATGTACTCCAAACTGAGCCATTCCTATACCGGTTAGCAACCCGTCGAGGATCTGAAGAGCGGCCAGAGTCATACCTAGTGCGAAGATCTCGGAGGCGAAGGTGCGGGTGTGCGATTGAATCAGTACTGGACGCCGAACCGGCTGGCGAACATCGTGAATACGAGCTCGTCCTTCGACCGAGCTCCAAATTCTTCGAGGTAATGTAACTGCCTGATTCATAGTTCGTCCTTAACAAACCATCGGAACGATACATCCCCTTATCAGGAGCGGTCGAGAATGTGAATCAGAAAAAAAACTACATAGCATCCACGAGGCCTGTGTCGGTCTCGGAATGTCTTGTAGTTTCAATGGTTTGCGCCTTTCGCGAACGCCTAATGCGATTGCTCGGCTTCGCCAAGGTGCTCTAGTTCTGTTACGAGGACGTTAATTTTTTCGCGGATATCCTCCGCCAAGACTGAGATAAGGGTTCCGGTTTGAGAAACGCTGTTGTCGGTATGTACGGTTTCTCGTGCAATCCACTCGGCACAGGTGCCTAAGTGATCCAGTCTGCTAGCGATTTCAAGAATCTGGGCCAGGGTGTTCATCATAATGTGCTCTCACGAAAACCAACGTCATCCATTTCCCTTTAAGATGAGCCCTGACGAATAAGGGCTTCACCTGATGTGCAGAGGACGTCGGTTGGTGGTGCTCGTGAGTGTTCAACACTCAATAAGTTGCTGAATATGATGAGGCGTGGTGGCATGGGAAACTCTCTACCATCGGAGTCAGCCCCCGGATGGTAGAGAGTCGGCAGGGGTTACTTTGTCGCCGGTTTTTCGAGTGTCGACTCAACTATGAACACTCCGTCTTGGTATGCGAGAGTGCTTGCACTTACACCCATGTTGCGGAACCTGGCGGAGTCGAACGCCTTGTCCATCTCGGAGGCACCACCCGTGAACATGGCGAGGCTGCTCTTGAGGCTGTCCATTACATTCGCAACCTCGGTAAAGTTCAGGTACAGAGAGCCCGCTTTGGTGCCACTCGCGGTGGCTCCTTGGAGTTTTGGCGTACCGGATGTAAGGATGTCCTTCACAGCCCTCTCGGACGATGTCACGAGCACCGTATTCGAGCTCGCGGGTTTGCTGATGAAGAGTCCGACTCCTAGTAACGTTGTAAAGTAGCGGGTCGAGCTTCCTGCGATGTCCTTTGACATCCACATCGCCTCTTGACCCGTCATCTTCATCCCTTCACCCAGGTTGCTCTCGAGCATCGCGGCCAAATCGTCTCGTTTCTCGGATTCGAAAGCGAGCACTATCTCGGGGATAGGCGAACCACTGTCGCTGTTGCGGATGCCGATAGTGAGGCCTTTGAGGGTCTTGATAAGCGGTAGTGACGCTGCGGCGCCGCTCTGCTCCAGCTCTTTCAAGAGGGGCTCGAGCTTGGCGATAGACTTCGTGTCGAGGGCGAGCGCCAAGGCCATGTCAGCCGGCAGTGTTTGGGCCGAGGACGGCAAAGACCCATCGGATAGCGCTCCGAAAATTGTGCGCTGAGTATCGGTTTTGGCCGTAACTGCGATCCCTCCTCTCGTAACGATACCCTTGTTGATCCCCTGCGATATCATCACAGAGTCGACCGGGAAGTCTTGCGGATTGAAATCCAAATCAGGAGAGCTCTCCTGTTGATCGCTAGCATCCTTGCTCTGAGAGGTGGCAGCTTTCACAGCTGGCAGGAATTTGGCCGCCGCTGCGAAGCCAAGAAAGAGAGGCGCCTCGCTCCCTCGCACGGCGGGTTCCGCACGCTTGAACTCGGGCAGCTCTTTGAGCTTGTCGATTCCGTTCGTGTCTTGAGCGGCGAAGAGGTTTTGAATGAGGCCCTTGTTGTCCGAGATGCCGAGTAACTTTTCAGAGGCTCCGATGTGCAATGAGAGGGGCTTGGCATCCTCTTCTTCATCGGAAGAGCTTGGCAGAAGCGCTGCGAATCCCTCTGCGCCAGCAATCGTGTCGTCACTGAGCGTTGCCCCAATCTCTTTGAGCGCATCCCGTAATACTGGGAGCTTCTCTTTGAGGTTCGTAGAGCCGGCGGCGGAGGCATACGCGGCAAAATCGAACTCGTTGGATGTCTCAGACGGGCGATCGGCCACGATGACTACCGAGCGTAGCACTTGGTCTACAGTCGATTTTCCATCCGGTGAGAGAGCGCCGAGTTTCTTGAGGAATTGCGAGATAGCCTCCACCATCTTCTTCTGCGCCTCGTCTCCTCCTACACGCTCGAGCTCCTGCATCGCTGATTGTAGGGGCATCTCGTTGAACCAAGGGGAGGTTTTGAACTTCTGATATCCTTCTCCGGTCAGGTCGGATACTAGAAAGCCGACCGTAGTGGCGGGGAGCTTTTTGAGGAGAGGCTCCTCGAGTAGATGATTACCTCTAACGGGAGTCGGCGACGCTGTCGTCGGAGAATCCTTTGAACATCCGAGGATTGATGATGTCGCCAGGCTGAGAGTTACCAGGGGAATCAGAAGTGCGCGCATTAAATGTACCTTATTTGTGTAGGCGGTAAGCTCGATAGGCCAACAGGTACTACAATTAGGGGTACCTGTCATCATTTCTCGTGTGTTCTCGACGGCACTAAAAAGGCCATTGCGGGGGGGCAGTCGGCCGTTTAACCTTGTTTTGACCGTGCGGCGACTCTAAATTTTTACGGCGTAGCGACGCTGGATTTTTACGGTGTGGCACACCGACGTGAGGCTCCAAAACCATGGCTTTAACCCGTCTCGATTGTGATTTTTTCCGAGGTGACAAGGCGCCGAGTGATGTCTCGTCGTTCGTTGCACTCAATCCGGTGGCACAGCCGGCGCGCATGGTATTTGCTGGTTCCTCAGTGATCCGCGAAGGGCTCGGTAGTCAGGTCGCATATCGATTGGCTCTGGATTACTTCATTCATGGGGTCGAGGTGCACTACGCAGGCCTCCCGCGCGAGGCTCGACCAGAGCGCGACGAAGATGCCGTGCTGGGGGTCCTCGAGGACGCCTTTCGGAGCGCCAATTCATCCGTGTACTCGTTCGGACACAAGTTGGCAGCCGGAGGTCGAATGGCCGCGTCCCTCCTTGGAGTGGTTATCGAGAATGGAAAATTAGCCACGGGGCGGGTGGGTACGGGAAGTGTCTATCTGTTTCGTAACAACCAGCTCTTCCCTTTCTTCGAGCTTGACGAGGGTGAGAACGTTCGAGTTGGGGATGCTCCTGAGTTCCCAGACGAAGCGGTTACTCGTAAGAAGGCCTTTGTCGGCGCGAACTCAATTGTAGATGTCGAGCTGGCGTCTGTCGGGCTGCAAGGAGAGGATGTCGTGTGCGTGTTTTCAAGGCCGCTCACCTCGCTGAATGAAACTTTGTTGTTCGAATGCTTGGAGATGCTCATCTCCGAGGGTTTTCCCCTCCTGCAACAACCGCAGGTAGCAACGCGGGTGTGTAGCGAGGTGTTTACTGAGCCGGACAGCCTGTCCTTCGCTATGGTGCTCTCCGTTGGTCCCGAGGTAGTTTACTGCGCCAAAGCGGTAGGGGTGTAGCCCCGCATCTCGCGAGGCACACGATGACCGGTAGAAATCTTCTTCAGCACGAAAAGAGCCCGTATCTTCTGCAACACAAGGGCAATCCGGTGTGGTGGCATCCGTGGGGAGACGAGGCCTTCGAGCGCGCCCGACGTGAAGAGAAGCCGGTGTTCCTCTCGATAGGATACTCGACCTGCTACTGGTGCCACGTCATGGAGCACGATTCGTTCGAGCGTGCCGAAGTTGCGCAGGTGCTCAACGAACACTTCGTGTCGATCAAGGTCGATCGTGAAGAGTATCCCGATGTCGATCAACTCTACATGGATGTGGTGGTGGGTATCCACGATCACGGGGGTTGGCCGATGTCGGTGTTCCTTACGCCTGAGAGAAAACCGTTCTGGGGAGGAACCTTTTTCTATCGCGACCACTTCATCCAGATCCTAAGTGGCATATCGCATGCCTGGCAAACTGATCGTGCAAAGGTTCTCGAGTCGGGGGACGAACTGACCCGGTATCTCGAATCGAAACAACTCCGCCCAGGACGCACGGCGGTAGGCGACCAAACGCTCGTTTTAGGAGTGGAGCAGGTCCTAGAGCGCTACGACTCGGAGCATGGTGGATTTGGGGAAGCGCCGAAATTTCCGCAAACCCAGCAGCTCAGGCTTCTGGTGCGGATGTACCTCGTGACCAAGAACGCGGCGGAGATAGAGGCCTTCATGGGAACTCTCGTGGCGATGGCAAAGGGTGGTATCTTCGACCATGTAGGCGGGGGCTTCCATCGCTACTCGGTAGACACCCGGTGGCATATCCCGCATTTCGAGAAGATGCTGTACGACAATGCGCTCTTGGCGCAGGTGTACCTTGAAGGTGCGCAGCTCGCCGATGACCCGTTGTGTCGAGATGTCGCTGCTCGAACGCTGAACTACATGCTGCGCGAGATGATCGACGACTCCGGTGGTTTTTACTCGGCTCAGGATGCAGGAGAGGTTGGCAAGGAGGGCGAGTTCTATGCTTGGACACCCGCCGAGATCGAGCGAGTGCTTGGTCTAGAGCGAGCACAGCGAGTGTGTGAACTCTATGGCGTTACGACTGAGGGAAACTTCGAGCGAGGAACGTCGGCCTTTATTCTCGACCGAGAGGTCGACTGGAGCATCGCTGAGGCGCCAGATATACGCGAGGCACGCACCGAGCTTTTACGCGAACGCTCGAAGCGTGAGTGTCCTCACCGTGACGACAAGGTGCTCACCTCGTGGAATGGTTTGGCGATTTCGGCCATGTGTACCGGATACCAGGTGCTCCAGGATTCTCGATATCTCGATGCGGCTTTGAAAGCGGCGCAGTTCATCCAGTCTACGATGTGGAACGATGCGGGGCTTGTGCGGCGGTACTACCGGGGGCACGTCGGTATCGAGGCGGTCCTGGAGGATTACGCCTATCTGATCCAGGGGGTGCTCGGGCTGTTCGAGTGCACCGGAGATCAATGCTGGCTGGACTGGGCTACACAGCTTCAGGACGAGCAAGACGGGCGATTCTGGAGCGCTGACCTTCAAGCGTATATCGCGTCGGCCAATCCGGGCATCCTCGTTCGAGGGGCTGAATGGGCAGATGGCGCCACGCCCGCACCGAACGGGATCGCTCTCGGCAACCTCCACTTTCTTGCCGAATTGACCGCCGAACCGCGATTCGCTTCTCGGGCGCGCTCATTGGAAGAGGGGGCTCCGAGTGAGATCTCAGCGCAGCCGCTGCTCTTTACGTCGACCCTTACTGCTATCCTGCTGAGGCGGGTGGGGCCTTTAGCCTGTGGTATCGCCGCGCCAGAGCGTAGACACGAGCCACCGCGTGAGGCCTTTGCGATTTGGTCGCGATTTCTACCCTTTACGCGGGTCGTATGGCAGGCCCTACACGGGAAGTCGGTCGCGATGCTGGAAGGTAGGCCGCCAACGAGCGGTGCAGCTACATTTTACATCTGTCGACATCACAGTTGTTTCGAACCAACGGTTGATGTTGAATGGGCGGTGCGGTTATGCTCTGAAATGCCAGCCTTGAAGATGATGTAAATTATGCAACAGTACCACGACCTAGTAGCGGATATTCTCGAAAATGGAAAACCTGAACAGGGGGTCGAGCGCGATGGTGTGCTTGTTCGTCCTGATCGGACCGGAGTCGGGACGTATTCTGTTTTTGGACGACAGCTTCGATTCAACTTGGACGAGGGCTTTCCACTCGTAACGACCAAGAAGGTTCATCTGAAGTCGATTGTTCACGAGCTGCTGTGGTTCCTCAAAGGCGAGACGAATGTCCGCTACCTACACGAGCACAAGGTCACTATCTGGGACGAGTGGGCCGACAGTAACGGAGATCTCGGGCCTGTGTACGGCAAGCAATGGCGCCGTTGGGAGGGGCCACGTGGTCAGGTGGATCAGATCCAGCGAGCGGTCGACACAATTAAGAGTAATCCATCGAGTCGTCGGATCGTTGTTGTGTCGTTCAATCCAGCCGATCTCCCGGAGGTGGCACCGCCAGCGTGCCACACGCTCTTTCAGTTTTATGTGGCAGGAGATCGTTTGAGCCTTCAGCTCTATCAGCGCTCTGCGGATCTGATGCTGGGTGTTCCCTTTAACATCGCAAGTTACGCTCTGCTGCTCATGATGGTAGCGCAGGTAACCGGGCTTCGTGCACACGAGTTCGTGCACACCTTTGGCGATGTGCACATTTATTCTAATCACGTCGAAGGTGCGCGCTTGCAGCTTCAGCGTGATCCACGACCACTTCCGCAGATGTGCATCAATCCAGAGGTCAAAGATCTCTTCGGCTTTAAGTACGAGGATTTTACCCTCGAAGGGTACAATCCGCACGAGCGGATCGTCTTCGATATCGCGGTGTAAGATGACTCATCACCGCGTAGTCGCAGTAGTAGCCATGGATGACGCACGTGTCATCGGGCGTGAGGGAGCCTTGCCGTGGCACATCCCTGAGGATCTCGCGCACTTTAAGGCCCTGACGATGGGTGGCGTGGTGGTGATGGGACGTAAGACGTGGGATTCGCTGCCTGCCAAGTTCAAGCCCCTGCCTGGTCGACGCAACATTGTAGTGACACGAAACCCCGCAGCGGTTCCGGTGCCTGATGGGGTACATCTAGGAACCTCGCTCGACGCTGCGCTCGAAGTGGCGCGCGCTCTCGTGGAAGCGGATAAGGGCATCTGGATTATCGGTGGTGCGGAGATCTATCGGCTCTCGCTGCCGCTTGTCGATGAAGTGCACCTCACGCAGGTTCGTGGGGTGCACGAGGGGGATGCCACATTTCCGCCCTTCGAGAGCGATTTCGAGTGTGTCTCCGAGCGCAGCGGTGAGGCGTGCACGTTCAAGGTCTTCCGGCGGCGATGAGTTGATCTCGAGATCAACTCATAGAACGAGGGGCACAAAGAGAACGGGAGCTCATCGAGGACGAAAAGAAGTATAGAATGCCCGGTAATAAACCCTCCTCGCTGTCCTCTTTCTGGCTCTTGCCAGTTACCCGACAAGAAACCCCAAAGATGCCGCCTCTGGAGAAAATGCTCGAATAAACTCTGGTTTGTGGTATCCTCTCGAGGCAAAACCATGTCGATTGTTAATTCTATCATCTCCGCAATAAGTAGAGCGCCGTCGAGCGGCAGGCCTGGCCGGGATTGCGTTCCATCCGCCTCGGAGATTAGCCTCAGCACCTCAACCTTTTCTAACCGAAAGGGCTCCACGGGTAGTTCGTTCTTGTTGTCGACGGAGAGAACAGCAGCGCTCGTCGAGATGCTAAAAGGGTGCAGAAGCGTCTCTCTTGATCGCGTCAACGGCACGATTACTCTCGAAACAGCAGAGCATCTTGCCATAACCGTGGAGCTTCTTCAGGTGGCGGTCGAGTGTTTTAACCAGCACTCGAAACAGTCCGCGCTCTATCTGACCCCCAAGAGTCCTCTGCGAAGCTACATGAGCCCTAAGCATCTGGCGCGAGTTGAATCGATACTCGAGGATGCCGCGCATGCTGCCGACTTACCGGGCCTTTCTGGGCGTGTTTTTACATCCGATCCCAGTCGTCCTTACTCCAGAAAGGGTCAGCTTCCTTTTGCGCGGTTCCCCGAAGGTTTTCGGCACGACGACTACCAATTCTTCTCGCCTCATCATGAGCGCTCGGCGATGATGCAGTTTCTCTCGCATGTGTGCGAGCCGAGCCACGTGGTGCTCCCTGTAGTTCAGCTCAACCACTCGAATCCCTCTGCTGATAGCACCGTGAGCGTCAAACCGATATGGTGTCTGGCTGATCTCGGAGGCTTGGTCCAGTCAGAGCTTGAAGCACGCGACTCTCTGACCCGATTCTACGAGCTTGTGTTCGATTGGAGGGGAACGTTGAACTCTTCCGTCTTTGATCTTCCTGCAACTCTGCACGGATTGGCTTCTGCGCTCGGTCTAACGATCCGAGAGGAGAGCGCTGAGTTTAATGGAGATTTTACGCGCTTTGAGATCTCCTCGGCTTCGGATACGCATAAGCTCGCTGCCTTTGTGTCTGCGCCCGCTAGTGATGGCCGTCGCGAAGTGGAGATTCGGCGAGGTGCTCTGAGAGGGTGATGGATTTAGGGGCGCAGCATCTCGTCAGCGCTCGAACCATACGAATTTTCCGTCCTTGACGATCTTTAGTCCGATGTCACCCTGCATCACGCCGTGTTCGTCGAATGTGTATGCACTTCGGACCTCATGTTGCAGGCATTCGGACGACAGCTCAGGACACTTCTCAAGACCGTGCATGAGGACCTCTGCCGCAAGTTGAGGAGAGCCGCACCACGATCCGAGGAAAACTCGGATTCCGTCGACAGCGCTCAACTTCTGATAGGAGCTTACTGCTTTTCTAGGTTCACAGCCCTCATCTTCGTACACGTAGCGCACGTTAGGTGGTTTTCCACTCTCTAATCCAACCCGTATCTTCTCACCATAGCGAGCGAAATCGCCGGTCATAGGGAGAATAACCCCAACCTTGCCTTCAGCATTGAGCCGTCCAGGCAGAAGGAAAGCCACTAGGATGAAACACGTACGCAGTTTGGTGATGTAGGTCATAATTCGCTTTGTCTGCCTCTCGAGTTGGTGTCGAAGAGCGCTTACTTAGGGAAGCGAGGCAAAACCTACCCGTAGCGAGAAAGTGGAGGTTGGGTTGATATTTGATTTTCAGTGCGGGAAAAAACCGGAAACGTATCCACTGTGATACATTGAG
>JBIIOE010000188.1:0-4221 GCA_044337105.1 Bdellovibrionota bacterium
TTATTGTGCCATTTTTGCGAGATGTTTGTGTGGAAGGGCTTATGTTAATATCAGGCATTAAACGTTCCGTCATAACGATCGCATCCAGCGTCGTTTTTCTGTTGGCTCTTTCAACTCAAGCACGAGCAGAGTCAGCAAAAGAGTTGCAAACCTCAGCTCGTCAGGCTCTACAAAGTCTTTACAGAACCTCTTCTGGATCTGCTGCGTTGGGTAAGAAAGCGGCTGGTGTGCTCGTTTTCCCTCAGATCATGCGTGCAGGATTTGGCGTAGGTGGACACTATGGAAACGGTGTGCTCTTTAAGGGGGACTCAGCGGCGGGCTATTACAACACTACCGCAGCTTCGTTCGGATTTCAGATCGGTGCTGAGACCTTCGGTTACGCACTCTTTTTTATGAGCCAAAAGGATCTTAAATACCTCTCAAACTCAGCAGGGTGGGAGATAGGTGCGGGTGCAAGCGTTACGGTGCTTGACCAAGGACTCGCTGAGTCGATCTCATCATCAACGGTTCAAGAGGGCATCTATGCCGCAGTCTTCGCCCAGCAGGGGCTCATGGGTGGCGTCTCGCTTGAGGGAACAAAGATTACTCGATACACGCCGAATGAATAGTTGAGGCATGGATTGTTTGTTTTGCGAAGCGATGGGTCTTGTGGCTCGTTCAGGTGTCGCTTTTACGGGACGCAACAAGCACTCAGCCTGTTCTCCGTTCGTGATGTTCTTGCTTCCTATAAATGTCTTAACTACAGTTTCGAGCTGCGAGCTCATAAAGAGCAGCAAGTGTGAACAAGCATTTACATCGGGCTATTTTCACTCTGTTCTCATTAAGGGGTGTGCTTGTAGGTAGTTGAAACGAGACTGGAATCGGTTCGCAAAAGTTCTTAAAATCCTGGGATCGAAAGGTCGTGCGAGTTCGAGTCTCGCTCTGGGCGTGCGTTGAGGGATGATGTTTAAGGAGGAGAAGCAAGACGTCTCCCTGCTGCGAAAGCGGTTTTTTGGGCCCTTTTTGATTTTCGCGATGTAGAAATCGAATATCAATCCAACCTCCACTCTCCCGCTACGGGTAGGTTTTGCTTAAAGAGGTTTTCGTTTCGTCCCGCGGCTGGGTATGATAAACGGCATACGCAAGGCGATGTGGTCCGTTTTTGAGCAGGGAGGGGTTTTCCTTTATTCCCTTTGGCTTTTCGTACCTCAGTTTTTAACAGCGGCGGAGTTTCGACAGATGCTTAGCGATATGCTCAAGACAGCCCTTCACGGGCTCATTATCCTCAGTACAGTTACTCGATTCGCAGTTGCCGACATCCCTCCGGGGCCTCAGAGCATGCAGATGCGGTCCGTTACCCTTGCGCAACTTGATCTGGGAGTGCGACTCACGCGGGCATACAGCGCAGAGCCTAATATCGTGCTCTCGCCTTACAGCATCCACGCCGCCTTGTCCCTTGCTCGTATGGGGGCAAAAGGCGATACAGCTGTCGAGCTCGATAGGGTTCTGTTTCCAGCTGGATATTCTATTGGGGTGCTGCAGGGCTACGCTGGCCTCAATCGGAGCCTCACAGTGGAGAGGGAGGGGGTTAAAGCATCGATTGCAAACTCGATCTGGATTCAGCAGCAGGCTCAGTTCCGCGAGGAGTATGTGCAGGACACCGTCAACTTCTTCGACACGCAGCCCTACAAGATGGATCTCTCTAATGCAGAGGAGACGCGATCACGTATCAATACATGGGTAGCAGATCGCACTGCCCAGCGCATTCCGGAGTTGCTTCCCGCTGGGTTCGTCACGCCGGATCTAGTCTCGGTTCTCGTCAATGCGCTCTACTTCAAAGCGTCGTGGAGCGAGCCGTTTTCGGAAAGGGTCACAGTCCTCGGTCCTTTCTGGATCTCGAGCTCGAAGAGTATCGACGTACCGATGATGAAAGCTACTCGCACGACCGGATACTACGAGGACGAGAATTGGCAGGCGGTGTCGTTGCCGTACGAAGGCGGCGCATTCGAGTATCTCGTGTTGATGCCGAAAAAGAAGCAGTTGTCTGGCGAGGTCGCCCGACAGCTCGAGTCGTCGATTGTAATGAAGGCGATTGATGGGCTTGAGCAGGATCGCGTACAGCTTTCCATGCCGCGTCACGAGCTGCGCTACAAGCGTGACGTCACCGATGATCTGCGGCAGCTTGGGCTCTCTAATGCGCTCTCTAGCCAGGCCGACTTCTCTGGGATCGCGGATGTACCAGTCAGGATAAGCGCTGTGCTTCACGAGTCCTTTGTTAAGGTCGACGAGAGCGGAACTGAAGCGGCTGCCGCCACTGCGGTGATGATGACTCGCAGCGCGATATTTGTCGGTGATCCCAAGATCATGACCGTCGATAGGCCGTTTGTGTTCGTGCTCATGCATCGAGAAAGTCGGGCGCCACTGTTCCTGGGTGTTATCGGAGAGCCTCGCTCATAGAGAAGTAGGGCCAAACCGCGGGGATTGTCGTGGCAAAGCGGTGACTCACTCTTTTACCTTTTCCCTGATATCTCTCCCTCTATTCATGGCAGGTGCGCGAAAGTCATGACTCTCGTCATGGAAGCTAGCATCCTTTCTAGGGCATAAGTGCCCAAATCTATCGGGTAGCGTGAAGACGGCCTGTCGTTGGCAGAGGAAGGGTGGAGATCCCCTTCGGCTAGTGCAGGTTCTCGATAATGTACAGGTTAAGGACTGGAGCGATATGGCAATAGCAGCGCGAACGGCAAAGGCAGCAAGCGAACAGATCGGGATTTTAGAGGGAGCTCTTTCGGGCACGGTGTACGTATATCTGCTCGTGAAGACCGCTCATTGGAACATCAGGGGTCCGCGCTTCATTGCGCTGCACGAGCTGTTCGACGAGGTAGCGCAGTCGATGTTGGAGTTCGTCGATGTGGTGGCGGAGCGAATTGGAGCGCTCGACGCCCCTGTCACTGGCGCGCTTCCGCAATCGCTTGAGCAGCAAGACTTGGCACTGAAGGACCTCACCGAGGATGGGTATCTGGAGTTGGTCCATAGTTTATTAGCGAGAAGGGTAGGCGAGTTACGCGACGAGATTGAGGTCTTCGAACGAGCGGGGGATTTCACCACCGTGGACATCCTGACGGATGTGCTTCGAGAGACCGAGAAACAGGCGTGGTTGGTTCGCTCGCATATCTCTCCGTCTTTGAACACGACAAGCGGAAGACTAGGAAAGGCGACGGCTGCCATATCGGTGCGTGGACGTAAGTGACACGTGACTCAGGCAGCACGCTCTCCGTATCTCGGGGAACGCTCCCCGAGCGAGAGATGCCCATCACACACGGAAGGATTATACAATGACACCCACTCATCACGGATCGGAACTGGAACACCCACCTCAAGAGTCAGGTTCGCCCGATTCCCCCGAGCAAGAGACGTATCGGCTCTTGATTCGTACGGCGAGTCGATTGGAGGCTGAACTCAATCGTGTCTTTCGACCGTACGATCTGACTGGAGCAACATTCAATATCTTGCGTGTGCTCGAGCGCGCGGGCGGTGAAGGTCGTTCATGCGGAGACATCGCGCAGCAGCTGATTGCGGAGGTTCCCGATATGACTCGTCTCCTTGATCGTCTTGAGCGACTTGGTTACGTGGTGCGGGAGCGAAGTCGGGTCGATCGACGCATGGTGAAGGTATCCGTTACGGAGAGAGGGCTAGATGCCGTACGAGCCTTGGAAGAGCCGGTGCGAGAGTGTCACCGAAAGCAGCTTGGGCATATGAAGCCGGAGAAGCTTCAACAGCTCCAACAGATGCTCACAGAAATTCGACCTGGAGAAGAGGTCGAATCTGCATCGACCATCGAAGAGGAGCGCGAGGAGGGGGCCCCTCGAAGTCATTAGTCATTAATATATAGGGTCATCGCGGAATCGAGTGGGTAGGGCTCGGTATTATCCCGACGTGAACGTGCTCGTGCACGTAAACGTGAACGTACCCGGAGGAGGAGTCACACTGGCTGAAGGCATAGCTAGGAAAGCATGGCTCCGATCCTTGTCAGCAAAAGCTTCCCGGCTTGATACTCTTCCGGGGAAACATGGCTGAGAGCGTTAAGCAGATCAAAGAGGGCCCCACACTCCATGACGGATCCTCGTGCTATTGAGAAATATCGCTGCTTATCTGCCTGTTGTAGCTTACCGGCACCTTCGGCAATGTTGAGCACTATCGAGAAAGATGCGCGCTTGAACTGGTCCACGAGTTCCCCGTTTCCTC
>JBIIOE010000011.1:0-50256 GCA_044337105.1 Bdellovibrionota bacterium
CGTATCCGACAACGGGATCATGCCTTCAACAGGCTGGTTCAAGATTGACGTTTCAAAGGATTTTGGAAATTGCCGAAACATACATCCTCTAACTATCAGGCAGTCGGAAGCTACGCTGCGGCTTCACCGAGGGAAGCGCGGCAAAACCTACCCCATAGTCTCACTTTTGAAATAACCACGTGAACGTGCTCGTGCTCGTGCTCGTAAACGTGAACGTACCCGAAAAACTTGAGGTTTTTGTTTCTGGTACGTTCACGAGCACGTTCACGTGCGAGGAAACATAGGTTTTGCCTCGCTTCCCTAGGTAAGAGCTTCTCAAAATCCTGAGAACTAAGCAAAAAACTCAATTCTTCACTTCCTTAGGACCTCTTCATTGAAGACCAGAGTGTGGGAGCCACAACTGTACACCCGTCGTGCCGAGACGCTCGCTTCGAGTAAGAGCCCCGTTAGCCACCTCAAGGCTCCTGCGGTACAGTTTATCTGCCAGGTCCTCCATAGAGGCACCTTGCGACATTAGTTCCCCCGCATCAAAATCAGCCCAATCCCTCTTCAAATGACTTCGATTAGAATTCGTGCCCACCTTGATGGTTGGCGCTATCGACGACCCCCATGGAGTCATCCTACCGCTCGTGAACCAACCGATCGTTGCTCCCGAGATCATCCGTGCTGTGACACTAATCGGATCGTTCGACGGAGCATCCACGAACGAGACGCCCGCGAGCCGCCGGCTCGCAGGTTCCCCGTACGAGACGCATTCCATGATCGGAATCCCTGCTATCTTTTGAGCAGCTCCGCGAGCCTTGTGAAGTGCTGTCGAAAGCCCTCCTGCCTTGTTTCCGTGTACCGGATTGAAGCGCTCGTCACCACCGAACTCTGCGAGGTATCGGTTGTACCGCATCTTGGCAACTAAGCACCTGCCAAGAACTTCCTCGGAAACACACCACTCCCGAAAATGCTCCTCCGGCAACTCGGTTGTTTCTCCGATCATGATGGACGCCCCCTGCGCCGCGAGCATCCGTGCGACTTGGCCCACTAATGGATTGGCTGTCACCCCAGAGAGACCATCTGAGCCACCACATTCGACGAAGGCCATGAGCTCAGAGACAGGAACCGCCTCCCGCGTCTGAGAGCCGATCTCGTCTGAGAGTTCGAGAACGGCATTCCTAAGAGCGCGATATTCGTTAGGCTCATTCTGTGCGACGATCCATCTCTCGGGCTTCTTTATGGGTGGATTGATCAAGGTTTGGAGGCTTACGAGGTTGGTCTGCTGTACCTGCTGACATCCCAATCCCATCCAGACGATCGCAGCGATGTTGTCGTTGTTCGCGATCTCCTTGATTAGCTGCGGAAGCCGCTCCGCCACGTTGGCGGTGTGAGAGCATCCCATGCCGTGTGCCACGTTCACGAGCTGCATGTGTGGGTAACGTTGCTGAAGCTCACGTCGCAGGCGTGGCATGAGCTGTTCGGTCATCGCCTCTGTACACCCTACTTGGGAGATGACCGCTATAATCTGCCGCACTCCAAACCTGCCCGGTCCGCGCCGATAGCCATTGAACGTACCCATGACGGGAAGGCTCTGTGGTTTCCAGTCACTGGGCGGAGCGGACCATCCCGATAGATCCGGCTCACAAGGAAGGTTGCGATCGAGCATCTCCCATCTGACGGGGGCACCAGCTGGGACGCCATCTTTGAGGTATCCGATTGCGGTGCGAAGAGGATCCTCTATAACCGGCAAGGCATCGAGATTGACCGAGGTCACCTTCGCGCCTGCTGCAATATCCCGATTAGCAACCCCGATCGGTGCGCCGTAGCAGGTTACTGGCTCGCCCGAAGCGACCGGTCTCAAAGCAACCATGTGGCCGATCGGGGTGTCGTCGACGATGGAGAGGGCTTCTCCCTGACACTCTACCGTAGTACCGGCCGCGAGAACGGACGGCGCGAATGCTACTGTGTCTCGCGCATCGATCCGTACCAACTGCAGCGGACCTTCGTGAGCTGTTTCGACTGCCGGCTCTGACGCCGCGATTATCCCGGCAGCCGCTAATGCTGCCCATACCGAAGGTGCGATAGGCGAGGCGACCTCGTTCAAGCTGCTTCGCAGCTCCTCCGCACATCGAGGCGCCAGTAACTGCGTCACGGCTCTACCGTGAGTTGCTATCGAGTGCGCAACGTTCTGTGGAGTTACCCCGTACTCCTGGCAGATCCCCACTAACGTCTGAATTTCACGCACGAGCTGACGGTGATCGGCAGCATGCGGATCCAACTGTTCACCTCTAACCGTAATACCGCTGCCAGATCTGAGCCAGCGCTGCACTTGGCCCTCGAGCTCTGCCTCAGAGCGCTGAAATACTGGCGAGCACCCTTCGGCGGTGTACACGATAGCGCGCTTACAACGTTGGACCGCCTCGAGAATTTGCTGGCTTTGCCGCGGCGCTGCCAAGAGGTCGTCTGGATTCACGATGACGAAATCGAATTCCGGTAACCTCTCGATGAGATCAACTGTAGCGCCGTCGCTGGACCGCAATTCGTTCATGAGCGCGACTAGCCGAACCCCCATGAGAGTATCCGTGCGTTCGTCACCGCCTCCTACGGACCCAAGATGTACATTTGTCTTGTGCCGCTGCGCGTGAGACCGCTCTGGTGCCGATACCGTGTAGCGCTGATGTGCATCAGGCATACCTGCCGGAATCGAGCGCAGTATCCCCGTCTCCCCGATACCACTCGAGGCTTGCACGATTTGGCTATAGATCTTGGCACCGAGCTCTCGTATCGCAACCTTGCCACCATCGAGTAGGACGGAGAACGTAGAGCCCTGTGCGCTGCGAAGTCGCGCATCGACGGACGGTATTTCAGCGGCAAGGAGCGCGTTATAATGGATGTGTGCATCACGGTGTTGCATATCGAGATATCCTCATGTTCTCGGTGGACGAGCGAACCCATTACAACACACACCGGAAAGCAAAGGGAGCTGCTAGCCCGCAGTCATCCTAACAGCAGGTATGAGAAGGTTTGAGTCGTAAATTGGCAGGGTGAATACAGCTTGGAGCCCAATCAGCTCCGTAGTTCTTCGCCGCCCAGGTCACGCACTGCTCACAGTAGTGAGCGAATCGCTCCGTGTTATCGCGTAGGTGTTGATAGCCGCAGGCTCAACCCTGCGTCATCTCTATAAAGGATGGCAAAGTTCACGTCCTGCTGGAAGTCGCGAGCGAATATGGTGCAAAGAAATCCCACAACGAAAGAATGCTTCGGGGAATCCTCGCAGGAGGTTTAACCGGCATTGTGTTGTGGGGGGGCCGGGCTCTTCTGGTATATTTCCATAGCTAAGTTTTTTCTCAGCAGAGCTCGTGCGTTTTTTCGCACGAGCTCATTCCTTTTTGCAGCCGATTTGGGGAGTTCGTCCCTGTCCTGGACATAGTGGAGACGCGCCCTATGATGGATATGCCACATGTTGTTCATTGATTAGGCTCTTCGTGGAATCGAGTGGGTAGAATTGGCGTTTCCGGACGTGAACATGCACGTGCACGTGAACGTACCCGAAGAAGTGTGGTCACACGCCCTGAAGGCAAAGTGCGGTAGACATCAAATTTTTCATAATTAAGCATACCACTAGAAATCGATCGCCGGGGCAGAAAGTTGCTAGATCGGGTACGTTCACGTTTACGAGCACGTTCACGTGGAAATACGTGATTTATCACTCAAAACCATGGGTTATGCCCCATCAGCAGTCATCGGCATCCACTCGATTCCACGAAGAGCCATTGATTATCTGCGAGAGTAAGCGGCAGAAGTAATAAGTCAACGCACCTCTTAGACTTCATAACCTTGCTGAGTGGTGCCTCTGCTTATTCGATCTGCCGAACACAACCCACGAAAGGTGGGGCGCTATACGCGCAGATTCAAGGAGTTTTTCGGGGTGTAGTCGGCTTGGGCTTTCGGCAGAAAGAGTGGATCGCCGCCGCCTTTCGCGAGGGCGTGAAGTCGTCGCGTATTAAGAATCGATCGTCTGCGAACAGGCACAGCCTCAAACGCATAGGCTCAGAGTTTGCCCGCCGTAGTTGGTGTCTGTAGACTCTCGCCATGCCGTTACAGCCCGAGCTTCCCGAGGAACCACAGTATCTTGTAACCCCGCCCTTGCTTCGTGCATTGCGGGCGCACGTTGGGTCGTCGCTGCCGCACGCTGCGGATTCGACGCCTGCCAGCGAGCTCCTCTCCATAGAGGCAGCATCACCCGCACAGCTCGCAGAGAGGTTCGACCATCCTCACGTACATCGGGCGATATGGCGCGAACTGGAGTATTCGCTCCCTCAAAACGTGGAGGCGGCGGACTTGAGGACTCTTGTTCGTTTACTCGCAGTGTACCAGCCGGAGTCCGATGAATCTTGGGCTCGTGTCGTAGCTTCTCTGCTCGAAAGTGCTATCAAGCAATCCGATGAGAGCATTATTGAGATACTCGGAGCGCAGGCGCTACAACGAGAGTTGAGCGATGAATCAGTCCTTGAGTGTGCGATAGCTCTGCGTGATTTCCAGACCCATAACATTAATCATCATCGGGGCCTTGATCCGTGGATACAGCTCCTCTCTGAACGTGGGAGCGCCACTGTTACCGAATGTTTCGTGGACGAGGTCCGCGAGCGAATTTCCAAGGGACACCGTGCCTCATCAGACCTTCTTGTTGCGATACTGCGGAACCGTCAGGATCCAGACTCGAGAGAGAAGGTGCAAGAGTTGGTCAAGGAGCTATCTCAAGCCAGTAGCCGACAGGACGACCTCGGAGAGAGCTTTGTGGAGCAATTTTTGTCCTTTGTAGTGGAACTTGCGCCAGGCTACGTAGGTTCCGTTCTGTTGTGCTCCGTATGTATGGGTTTCCTTATGCAACCCGCGGAATGGAATGTGTGGATTTCGTTGCTCACAGGCCTCCCTGCGACAGCCGTGTACAGGTATCTGCGACGCATGCATTTAGGGCCGGCGGAGGAGATGAGAGCACCAAAGCAATTCACTTTAACGCAAGCGCATTTCGCAGCACAGGATATGCTGGAGGCGCTTCAGACAATCGACGAGAAGCAAGCGTACTAGCGAAGCGAGGCCGCAGCTACCGTTAGCGCGAAAGCGGAGAAGAGACGGTCAAGAAAAAACCTATGAAAACACGAACGGGTTGAAGTTCGTCGAGGTGTCGAAGAAGTCTTCCTGCTCCACACGCTTCAAGCACCGAATCACGGGGAGCGTGAGTGGGAGAGCGATCACCTCCCATGCTACCTTTACGGTCCACAGACTAAGGCCCATCTCGAAAAGCTGCTGGGGTGTAAAGGCAGCACTGAAAGCCAGGGCAAGAACGATTGACGTGTCCAAAGCTTGACCAGCCATCGTCGAGAGGATCAGGCGCGCCGCGAGGTAGCGGCCATTGAGAGCCAGTTTCATTCGGGCCAGAATGTAAGAGTTTGCAAACTCACCCGTTAGGTATGCCACCATTCCCGCCAGGGTGAGACGAGGGCCGATTCTACCTCTCTCCGTACACTGCGGCGATGTCGTGCCCGGTTCTCATTGATTCTAGCAGCGCCCACATCTGGTCGCCGTAGGAAAAATGCCACCATTCATGCGTAAGTCGATGAAATCCGGCGCCACTCATTACCCGATTGAGCAATTCCCGATTAGCACAGATGTGAGGCGCGGTGGGATCCGTCTGTTGCGAGTAATAATTGGGTAGGATTCTTTCTGAAGCCTCATCGAATTCCGACCCCATAGTAAGCGCAACACCTGATGCGTCGACTATCGTTACATCAAGAGCAGCTCCCGTTGAGTGTGGAGGAGGTGGCTGTAGAGGATCGGTGCTGGGCAGTGCCCACAGTACATTTACTGGCTCATCGCGTTTTAGAGTGGGTGATAGCGAGCTTGGAGACAGCGTAAGCCCTTGTTTGACCTATAAATCGCGCCTTTCCACGTGAACGTGCTCGTGCACGTAAACGTGAACGTACCCGAGGAAATGACCTCACGCTCTCTCACGATAACTTAGAAACGACCCCTGCATTTACAGGTTTGCCAATCTCGTGTTCGTCAGGGGACGATGTAGGTACATGGATACACCGATCAAGAGTGGCACCGGACTCCCGCTCGGGTACGGTCACGTTTACGTGCACGAGCACGCTCACGTAAAAACCGTCATTTCAAGCCTAAAACCAGCGATTTCGGGCCTCACACTGACCATAACTACCCACTAAATCCGTCGAAGACCCGGAATTTTGAGCCGCCGACATGAGCGATGACTCTTCGTGGAGTTGAATGGGTTGCAATCAGGACCGAGATCAAGCAGGTCCTAGTTTGGCCCATACATAGCGCCCTTCCACGCGATAGTGCTTGTGCACGTCCGGGTTATACTTGCGGGACGGGGGTAGCTTCCCGATGGTCTGTATCAGTTCGAGATAGTTGGATATAGCTGCTATCAGAGAAATGACAGCGCTTTGCAGAGCAGCTGCGACCTTTCTTCGATCGCTGAGTGTGCTACCTTTTCGGATGATTTATTGTTCGACGGTGCAGCATGAGTTCGATCCAACCTTCTCCAGAGCGCAGACAATTTCACCAGCAATTCGTATCACAGGGCGTTGTCGCGAGTTCGATGGGAGAAGGGAGCGCTGAGCTTTTTCGACATGCGCAGACAGGGTGCGAGGTGCTGGTCCATCGCATTAAAGATCCGGATAAGGTGCTCTGCATTGCCTTTTCGACACCACATGATTCGAGCAACGGGTTGCCTCACATCCTCGAACACCTTGTGCTCGCAGGCTCTGAGAAGTTTCCGGTATCCGATCCATTCTTCACTACGGTGAAGGGGTCGTTCAAAACGTTCCTTAACGCGAGTACGTGGCCCGAATGTACCTTTTATCCGGTGGGAACCACGAACTTCCAGGAGTTTCTCAATTTAGGAGATATCTATCTCGATGCAGTTTTTCATCCACTCCTGAAGGTCGAGAAGTTCGCGCAGGAGGGCTGGCGCCTGGAGCGTAATGCAGAGGGCGAATTCGTCTTCAACGGAGTCGTGTACAACGAGATGAAGGGCGCACTCTCAAGCCCCACAACTGCCCTGTATCGGGAAGTATGCGCAGCTCTCTTTCCAGACACGCATCGCGGGAAGATCGCAGCCGGAGATCCGGTCGAGATTCCGCAGCTTTCGTACGCTGAGCTCAAGCGCTATCACGAGCTCCATTACCATCCGTCACGGGCCCGTATCGTCGTACATGGAGACTTCTCAGAAGCACAGCTTTCTCAGGTCTTCGACCGGATAGCCGCGAATATAGGTAGTTTTTCGCAAAGTGATTTTACCCCTGTTTTGAAGAGCCATACACCGAAGGCGGGCCATCGGGAAATTATTGTACCGTTCCCGCAGCAGCCGGATCAGCTCGAAGGTGCTCCCCTCGCCTCGCTGGCGTGGCCCTTAGGCCGTGTAGATGCTCTTGATGATCGTATGCTGTGGGAGGTCGTGGAGCGGGTTTTGTTGGGCGGAGAATCCTCGCCTTTGCAGCGTGAACTATTGGCTCGCAGGGCGACCAAGCAGGTAGTCCTGAGTGGTTCGGTGTTGGGGTCTCTTGACGCCTTTTTTTTGGTCAGTGGCAAGGATGTCTCAGCTGAGAATCCAAATCAGTTCATAAAAAAAGTGCGAACTATACTCTCGGAGATCGTTCGTGATGGTTTACCACAAGATGAGGTAGAGGCGGCCCTGAGCGGGCTTGAGTTCGCACTCCGGGAGGGAAGTGCCGATAGCCCGCGGGGACTCGAGTTTGCCGAAAGCTTCGTACCCAAATGGCTCCTAGGGCAGGGGCCTTTACAGATGCTCGACAGACTGAGCTCTCTGGGTCGCGTACGTGACCTACTCGCAAACAAACCTCGATTACTCGAGGATTTAATCGAACAGAGATTGCTCAATAACCCCGAGAGCGTTTCGGTAATTCTGCAGCCTTCTCACGAGCAGTACGATCGTGTCATTCGGGATGAGAAGGAGCGTGTGCAAGCTTTTGTCGCTGCGCTGAGCGACGGAGAGATCGCAAAGATAGAGGCGTGCAATGAGAGGATGCTGCAACAACAAAGAGCCGGTGACGATCCTCAGCTCCTTGAGAAACTTCCATCTCTTTCGCCCTCGGACATTCCGGACAAGTTAGCAGCACTCGATACGGTTACATCAAGTGAAGTAGGTCGTGTCGTAGTGAGCTCCACGGACACTGCGGGTATCTCATACGGGCAGCTTGCCTTTGATATTTCGGGCATGCCGGAGGAGCTTCTTTGTTACGCTCCTTTTATGGCGCGTCTGGTGGGAAGCGTCGACACAGAGAAACGCTCTTTTGTGGATTTCGATCGAGCCGTTCGAATTCGCACAGGAGGAATATCCGCGTATGTTGATACCGGAATCGATCAGAAAAGTATGCTAGGGAAGGCATTCTTTATGCTGAGCGGAAGGGCGCTCTCGGAGCGTGCTGGGGAGTTGTTCGACCTGATGCAGGAAGCTGTCTTTGCATCAAAGTTCGATAAGCGAGGTCGGTTTGTGGAGCTTCTCGATGAGGCTATTGCGAATCGTGAGCTATCGGTCACGCGAGAAGGTCATCGGTTCGCTATCGCAGAGGCTATTTATGCTGCCTCTGCAGAGTGTCGGTATGCTTCTCTTTTAGAGGGCTTCGGACAGACTCGTTTCCTGCACGGATTGAGGGCGCGCGTTAACTCGGATTGGGAAGGCGTTCAGGCGGATCTTGAGCGATTCGCATCGGCGTTCTCGCTCGAGAACGTTCGCCTCGGTCTCTGTGCAGACGAGAGTCAGCTAGAGCGCAGTGCCTTCCTTCTTGTAGAGGCGTACAAAAGCCTGCCGTCTCAAGGCGGTTCTTTAGAGATCGGGAGACCGCCAGTTGCGAACTCCCCAGCGTTGCAGGTCGGGCTCCCGATTAATACCGAGGTTGCGTATCTGGGAATTGCCCGACAGCTCTCTGAGTCTAAGCGTAGAGGGCTCAATGGCGCACTGCTCGTAGCTATGCGTGCGCTGACCTACGACTATTACATTCCAGAGGTCCGTCAACGCAGCGGAGCGTACGGAGCAGGTGCGTTTTATCGCGGCCTCTCGGGTATAGTCGGAGGATATACATATCGCTCACGAAATGCTCACATCGCAGCAGACATAGAAACTATGCTTGGCGGAGCTAAGTTCCTCGCGAGACATCGCTTGACATCGACGCAGGTAGGAAAGCTGATCGTAGGGGTAATCTCCGAGTGGGCCCCCTACAAGCATCCGAGCGATGCAGCGGGTAGCGCATTTTCAAGGGCCTGCTTCAACATACCTGCAGAGCTGAGAGAGGAGTGGTATCAGGAGATTCGCGCGTGTACACCAGCTCAGGTCAAACAGGTAGGCGAACTTCTAATTGAGGGAGGGAGCCCTTGGTATGTGCGGGTAGTGAGTTCGACAGAGGCTCTCGCATCGGCGGGGCTTGCGTTCGAGTCGCACTAGCTGATGAGCTTTTGGGGGATTGCGCCTCTTCCAAGATGAGCTTGCAGGGGCAGCCCCATCAGGGAATCTCGGAGGGGTGATGGAGCGGGCATCATAACTCCCTGCGCCGGTGATGCACGCTAGGGAAGGAGGGCAAAGCCCCTCCCTGCGATGAAGGCGGATCACGGGTCGCTCTCCGATTTTTTAGTTGTGATAATCGAATATCAATCCAGCCTCCACGTGCTTGCGAAGGGTAGGTTTTTTCTCGTGTCCGTAGGGCCGGTTCGAAGATCGTTTCTTCTTCGCTCGGTCAACATGCAGCGGAGGGATGTATGGCGAACAAGCAGAATCAAGCCACAGCGCATAAAGCCGCTCATTACGAGGAGGCCCGTCGGTGGGTTGAGGAGCGAGGTGGCGTTGCGTCGCCTGTAAAGGGTACGGCAACGGTGGAGCAGTGGTGCTACGTATAGATTTTTCCGAAGCCGAGGGTGACGAACGCTTGGAGGCGATCTCGTTGGGTGCATTCTTCGAGAAGTTTGAAGAGTCAGATCTAGAGTTCCTCTATCAAGACGAGACAGCGAGGGTGAACGCAGTTATTCCTGTAAGTTCGTAGGTCGCTCGGAGGGCGAGCAAAGAGCTCTATGAGACGGCTAAAGTAAGGCGGACTACCTGGACCGCGGAGCTTCCGCTCCGCCTATTAGCAGCGAGGTGATACTGGCATAAGGCGGACTACCTGGACCGCGGAGCTTCCGCTCCGCCTGTTAGCCGCGTGGTGATGCTGGCGTAAGGCGAACTAGAAAGTTCGCGGTCCGTGTGCTCCGCTTGCTAGTGGCGTGATGAACTCAATCGTAAGGCGGAATAGGGAGTGGGTTTGGAGTGCGGTATTTCGAACGGAATATAGCTCTCCCCCTGGTAACAAGCGTCTTCGAGGGAGAGTCGCGACGAGAGCAGCTCAGCTTTGTGTGCACCGACCCCGCGCGCGAGTTGTAGAGCTTCGTAGGGGGAGTGATTGCGCGCGTGCGCGATAATTCGTGTGCGCATATCAAGAAGCTCTTTCGCTAGATTGTCCGATACTCCCGGTATCAATTCGAGGTCCGATATATCCGCGCAGGCTAGCGGAATCTGGGCACCAAATGCGAGCAGCGTTTCGGCGTCCGCTTCTATTCGTGGGCGAAGCCACTCCTCCGGGATACGCGATGGTGTGGTTAAAACGAGACACGCGGTGCGGATAGTCGCTATCAGAATGAGGAATGTGCACAGTATAGCTGTTCGTGATGCCATGACCTCAAACTTACAGAGGGAGCGAAGGCAGTTCGCTGTCGTTAGTGCGCCATCATCGGCACATCCTCTCTATAATCGGTTGCTTCGAGCTTGAGTTGCGTGGCATGGCAGCCACAATCCGCTTTCGTAGCAGGGAGGGGTGTTGCCTCGCTTCCCTAGGCCACGGTATTGAGTTTCCCTGTGTGGCGCGGAGGGGCGCCTTCGGTGGACTGCTGCTCGGTCTCGGACTCTTCTCGGTCAGCGAAGGCTCCCTCTGACCGTTTTTCGCGTTGAATGACTCGCTCTCGACTCTCGATGGTCTTCGTAGCGCTACTCTGAGCCAGTTGCTGCACCTGAGCTTTGCTCACACCGGCTGCTTGTGCGGCTTCGGTCGCACGGACCTGGTTTGCCCCCGTGTTGGGGGCCAGGCTGGAGCTTGCAACTCCGATACTTTGCGTAGTTAGCGATGGCATTGTAGTTTAGTCCTCTTTTGGTTCATCGGCTGAAGTGGGCCGACTAGAGAGATTTTGAGGCTTTTTCGTGATTATCGACTGTGACGCCAACGCTACCTACGCCCCTGACGAGGATATTCAGGAGTTTATCTTGGCCCATTGGGGTGCCCTCGGTAATCCGAGCTCGCTCCATAGGGGGGGACAGCGAGCGCGTGCGCTCTTGGAGGAGGCGCGCGCGTCGGTGCGCGGGTTACTCAAGACGGGCCAGGGAGCACAGGTCATTTTCACCTCAGGGGCAACCGAGGCTAACAATACCTGTATTGCTGCCGGAGCCGAGCGTCCGGGGCGTCTGGTCTCGTCGCTCGTAGAGCACCCGTGCGTGCTGGAGCCGCTCCGGGCCCTGCAGTCACGAGGGCGAGAGGTCGTGCTCGTTGCGCCCGATAGTGATGGAGTGGTGGCTCCGGATGCGGTCGAGGCTGTGGTCAACGCAGAGACGGCTTTTGTCTCCGTCATGGCAGCAAATAACGAGGTCGGAGTTATCAATGACGTTGCGGAGATCTCCGCACGTATTCGCCGACGTGCTCCAGGCGCTCTGATTCACACCGATGCGGCGCAGCTGCTCGGCAAGGGGGAGTTGTCATTCGATAGTATGGGAGTGGATCTCCTTACCCTCTCGGGACACAAGCTCGGTGCGCTCTCAGGGGTAGGGGCGATTGTAGCGCGCGAGGGTCTCCACGTTTCGCCCTATGTGCGCGGTGGCCCACAAGAGGGAAAGGTGCGAGGAGGAACTGAAAACGTGCTCGGCATCGCAACACTCGGCGCGGTGGCTGAGGCGCTGCGCTGGGATCTCCCCACACGTATGGAATCGATGCGACGTATACGCGACGAATTCGAGCGGGCGGTTGTGACTTCCGTGTCAGGATGCGTTATCAATGGCGCGCAGCGTGAGCGGTTGCCGAACACTTCGAGTGTGTTCATCCCCGGCGTGCGTGCGGATGACCTTGTTGTCGCCATGGACCTCGAGGGAGTATTAATCTCTTCCGGTGCGGCGTGCTCCTCTGGAAAGCCCGAACCATCGCATGTACTCTTGGCGATGGGGCAGGAGGAGGAGCGTGTGCGTTCTACGGTACGGGTTAGTTTTCGTGCCGATCAGCCTGCTGGAACGGGTGAGCGCGTGGTTGAGGTTCTCTCGCGGGCGGTGGCTCGGATGCGCAGTGTGGGTGGCAGTCTAGGCAGAGGGGCGTAGGGCGAGATGAGTAATGTCTCGAGTTCGGAAGTAGTGAGCGCAGGAGCAGGAAACTCTATCGTGGTTGCCATGTCGGGCGGCGTAGATTCTTCTGTTGCCGCATATCTGCTCTCAAAGACTGGGAGTCCGCTCGTTGGTGTCTCTATGCAGGTGTGGGATTACAAGCGTAATTCGGAGGAGAATAGCCGAGCGACGTGTTGTTCTCCCGCGGATTTCTGTGATGCTCGACGTGTTGCGGCGAAGCTCGATATTCCTTACTACGTGGTCGATTTCGAAGCGACCTTCGAGCGTGAGGTGATTCAGCGTTTCGTCGATACCTACGAGCAGGGATTGACCCCGAATCCGTGCATCGATTGTAACAGCAAGGTGAAGTTTCGTGAGCTGCGGGAACGCGCGCTCGGATTCGGATGTTCACATGTGGCTACCGGTCACTATGCGCGGATCCGTAAGAGCGATCACGGTTATCATCTGCTGCGTGGTAGAGATCTCGACAAAGACCAAAGTTACTTCCTCTATACCTGTCGCCAAGATGAACTCGAACACACGCTCTTCCCGGTAGGAGAGTACACTAAGCCGGAGATTCGTGAGATTGCACGTGAGGCGGGGCTTCCGACTGCGGACAAAGCCGAGAGTCAGGATATCTGCTTCGTGGCGGGAAGTGTGCAGGACTTTGTGGCCAAGATAGGTAGTCGGCGCGGCCCTGGCGACTTCGTCACCAAGGATGGCAAAAAGGTCGGAGAGCACGAAGGGATTCACCGCTTCACGGTCGGTCAGCGGCGAGGCTTGAGTCTCGGTGGAATGACAGAGCCGCTCTATGTGGTCGAGATTCAACCCGATACTAATCGGGTGGTAGTAGGCGCGAAGTCAGATCTGAAGCGAGAAGGGTTCTTGGTGAGAGAGATGCACTGGGTCAATCCGGAGCTAATACGCAGGGTGGCTCAAGGGGTGTTTCCCTTCGAGTGCGAGGTAGTCGCGCAGGTTCGTTCGCGCCATCGCGGTGTCAGGGCGCGCATGCAGGTGCTCGACGGAGAGACCTGCTCTGTCACCTGGAATGACGAGTGGACAGCGGTCTCGCCCGGGCAAGCAGCTGTTCTGTACGACCTGCAGAACGAGGAAGTTCTCGCGGGTGGGAGGATCTCTCGCTAGGGGGCAAGGCAAGACCCCTCCCTGCTGCGCAGGCGGATCGTAGGTTACTTGGCGCTGAGGCTAAGGGACGATACCGCAGGCCTGGTCGCCGAATCTCCACGGCCAAAGGGTACATATCTCGTCTTTTCGAGCACTTGCGGTGATTTGAATACCCCCTCGAATCTGATAGTATCTGTAAGTCTAACTGCTTAGTTTCCTCTCACTCACCAAAGCGAGCTGGTAAGGACCCCTTTCTCACGAGGCTGGGGCTTCGAGCTACTTTTGTGAATGTGAGGCCCAATTATTCTTTGGAGCCTTGTATGCGATTTGGAATCGTCAAGAACGTCACTGTTGTTAGTGACACTGAGAAGCGTACCCTTCGGTCCGCACCTGAGCCGCTCGGTCGAGATCACTACGGAGAGATAGAAGAGAAGCTGGACTACGTTTTCAAAGACCGAGCTTGGCTCGAGCGCGCTGTAACGCACCGCTCGGTGCACGCAAAGGGAACCAAGAGCGATTACGAGCGACTGGAGTTCCTCGGTGATGCTGTGTTCGATCTCGCCGTAGCGCACCTGCTCCTCGATCAACACCCAGAAGCAAAAGAGGGAGAGCTCTCGAAGATGCGAGCCGCTCTCGTCAATACTACCTCACTCGCGGAGATCGCGCGTGAGCTCGAGCTGGGAAAGTTCATCCGCTTGAGCCGCGGTGAGCTTGCGAGCGGTGGCGCTGAAAGGGCGTCGATCCTCGCGGACGTGCTCGAGGCCGTCGTCGGGGCCGTGTATCGAGAAGGCGGCTATGATGTGGCGCGCGCGTGTGTCGAGGGACTCATCGGCGATAGACTCGTGACCGTCACACCGCGTGACCCGAAGACCGAGCTGCAAGAGGCGTTGCATGCCGCAGGCAGCGAGGCGCCGCTCTATCGATTGGAGTGCGTCGAAGGGCCAGAGCACGCGCCAGTCTTTATCTCTGTGGTTGAAGTAGACGGTCAAATCGTTGGTCGCGGTCGTGGTCCTACGAAAAAGGCTTCGCAACAAACGGCTGCAGAGGAAGCTCTTGCGCACCTGAAGAATGGTGACGATCTCGACGAACGATTCATGGTCGCCCCCGAGAGTTCGGATGACGACGAGTCCGATGAGGAATCGAATGAGCAGTCCACCGAAGCGGCTGCAGAAGAGCAATCGAAGGATGTGACCGCACAAGCCAACGACAATAGTAGTTCGTCAGAGGTGTAACGTGAACCATAACAAATCGCTTCCGACGGTCTGTATCGTAGGAAGAACAAACGTAGGCAAATCGACACTTTTCAATGCGCTAGCTGGTCGACGCAAAGCTGTCATAAAAGATCAGCCCGGTGTCACGCGCGACAGATGTTACGAGGTGGTGACTCGTTTCGACATTCCGTTCACGCTGGTCGACACAGGCGCGCTCGTGGGAGAGGAGGATATTGCACTGCATGAGTCCGTGCGCGCTCAGAGCGAGCTCGCGATGCGGCAGAGCGACATCATCGTTGTTGTATTCGATGGACTGCATGGATTGCATCCCCTCGACAGCGATGTCGTTGAGTTCGTCCGGCAGATCGGCAAACCCACTATTTTCATAGCCAACAAGTGCGAGAAGCCCTCTGCGGCCCTCAACGCAACCGAGCTGTACGGGCTCGGTATCGAGGAGATTATTCCAATTAGCGCCGCTCACCGTCGTGGTATCAAGGATCTCATTGCCAAGATCGAAGAGATAGTCGGTACTCTCGATATAGATGGCACGTTCGTGCGCGAGAGCAAGGGGGAGTTCGATGAGGACGAGGAGGACGCTCCGGAAGAGTTTGGCGCAGAGGACGAGGCGCCGGAGGTTGATTCATTCGAAGTGGCGGAGGTGGAAGTCGCCGCAGACGAAGATGCGGGCCGTCCTATCAACATCTCCATCATAGGTAAGCCGAATGTCGGTAAGAGTACCTTCGTCAACATGTTGCTCGGCGAAGAGCGCATGATAACCTCGCCGCTTGCTGGTACTACTCGCGACAGTATCAAGAGCGATCTGGGACGAAATGGGCGCCGATTCGAGATTGTCGACACAGCCGGTTTGCGCAAGAAGGCCGGGGTCAAGGACAACACGGTTGAGCGTTTCAGTAACATTCGAACCCTTCGCTCGCTCGTTCAGAGTGATGTCGCCGTATTTCTACTCGACGCAGCCGAGGGGATTCCCACGGAGCAGGATGCGCGCATCGTGGGGCTCGCTCACGAGAAGGGGAAGTCGCTCGTGATTGTGGTCAACAAGTGGGACTTGATTGAGAAGGACTCGCGTACAGCTGAAGCGTACAGGCATGCTGTTCGCTCAGTCTTCAAGTTCGCGGCGTATGCGCCTGTGGTGTTCGTATCGGCGCTCACAGGGCAGCGTTGTTTGAGCGTGCTCGACGAAGTCATCAAGGTCTACGAGGCTTCCAAAATTCGCCTGAGCACTGCGGAGGTCAACAGGATCTTCACCGAAGCCTTTGCGACGAGGCCGCCTCCTGTATACCGAGGTGTTCCGATCAAGTTGCTTTACGCCACGCAGGTTGCCACGAAGCCGCCTACCTTCGCAGTCTTCGTGAATCATCCTGATCGCTTGCGCTTTAACTACGAGCGTTATCTGAAGAACACCTTGCGAAAAATCTACGCCTTCGAAGGGAACGATGTTCGCATTATGTTCCGACGGCGTAGTCGCATAACCAATGACCGCAGACGCGCGGCATAAAAGGTGGCTCCGGGGAGCGCTCGCACAGTTGCGGCGGCGCTCTCAGAGCATCAGATCCGAGATGACGCACACCTTTTTGGCGGCCATCGAATCTGAGATCATCGACATCTGCCTCACGTTTTGCCCTTTTACGTCTAGGAGAATGACAGTTTTCGGGTCGGCTTTGAGGATCAGGTGATCCTTCAGCGGGGAGTTTTTTTTGTTCTCTGCGACGAAACGCTCGAACAGGCCGACTCGCTCCGCCTCACCTTTGGTTGCTCGCAGTTGAGTGATCTGCGTGTTGCTGAGTACTGTTGTTTGCGGGGTGAGGCAGTCACTGTTGGGCTTGACGTAGGTGCCGATCGTCGGGGTGATTACCGGCTTGTCGTTAATGATGAGTTGCCCTTCTGCCACCACATACGGTTTGATGACGCTCGCCACGCTAGCGTCGAGTTGGTTGGCCGCCAAGAGAACCGCGGCGTTTCCTACCCCCCGGACCACTTCGGCCAAACCGAAGAAGCCTACAATCGATGGGGTTTTTGCGGGGTCTGCTCCTTCGGTGACGATCGACAGATAGGGGTTGTTGTTGTCTAAGCTAATCGATGTCCGAGCACTGAGCCGCACAGAGAGGTTTCCTGACACCTTGTATGCCCGTTCGCCCAATAGAATCTCGGAATACATCGGACCGGAAGCGGTTTGCTCGAAGCGCACGAAGATATGGTCGATTCCCTCGCGTGGGGTGGTTGCCAGGTCGAATTCCTGAGGAGATATCTCGTTGCCCTCCATGATAAAGAGGCCTTGCGCACCCTCCTTGGAGCTTACGACGATCTTGGTTTTGCCGTCTGTATGTTGATATACGCCTGATGCCATAGTCAGGAGAAACTCAGCGCGAGCAGGGCTCGATGCCATCGTTTCTCCGAGCATTGCGAGCGCCAGGATGGACAGAAAACGGACTATCTGGTTCATGGTGTAGATCCCATACTTCCGCGCGTTTCGTAGCATCCTTACGAGCGCAGAATAAACGTTTTTAACCTTCCTGAACCCGGCACGACACCCCTTTCCTCGTACAGGGGCATCACAAAAGCTCAAAAAGGGGTTATCGGCTTACTGAAAGGGCTGACATGAGCTATACTTTCGGGCAATAACTTGAGACATTTCAGGGGCTCGGGGGCGCGGTTAACGGTGCTCCTTCTGCAAAAACGGAGTTTATCCTCAGGGAGCGGGTGTGATTCTTATTCTCGATTTCGGTTCGCAGTATACGCAACTTATCGCTCGGCGCGTGCGCGAGTTCAATGTGTACAGTGAGGTTAAGCCGTGCACTATAGATCCACGGTCGGTGGACTTGAGTCAGGTGAAGGGGTTGGTCCTTTCGGGCGGTCCGGCAAGCGTGACCGACAGCGACGCTCCTGAGTTCGATCCAGCGTGGCTCTCTCTCGATATTCCGATACTTGGTATCTGCTACGGCATGCAGCTTTTAGCGCACCACTTGGGTGGGTCCTTGGGACGAGGGGCGGCGCGTGAATATGGCCCTTCGACCATTACGGTTGAGCAGGCTGAGGGGCTATTCTCTTCGTGGACAAAGGGGGAGCGCCTCACCGTATGGATGAGCCATGGCGACCACGTAGAAAAGCTGCCAGAGGGATTCGTTGGCTCCGCGTCGAGCTCGGGTGCGCCCATAGCGGCGATGCAACACTCATCCAAGCCTATCGTTGCACTCCAATTCCATCCTGAAGTGGTACACACGCCACAGGGTAAGAAGATCCTCGAGAACTTCGTGTACGGTATGGCCAAGTGCGCTCCGGATTGGACGCCTGAGGGGTTCATCGAGCAATCGGTCAAGAAGACCGCGGCAGAGGTCGGGCCCACCGGTCAGGCGATCTGTGCCTTGAGTGGCGGCGTCGATTCGACAGTTGCGGCAGTGCTAGTTGCTAAAGCACTTGGGTCGCGCTTGCATTGCTTCTTTGTCGACACCGGCCTGATGCGTAAGAACGAAGCACACTCGGTGATGGAGCGCCTCAAGGGTCTCGATCTGAACGTGGAGTTGGTTGACGCAAGCGCACGTTTCTTGGCTGAGCTCAAGGGTGTTACCGATCCAGAGAAGAAGCGTAAGATCATCGGCCGAGTTTTTATCGAGGTCTTCGAAGAGCAATCAAAGAAGCTCGAAGGTGTTACGCACCTCGTTCAAGGTACTCTGTATCCGGATGTGATCGAGAGCGTTTCGGTACGGGGGCCTTCTGCGACGATCAAGACGCACCACAATGTGGGAGGTCTTCCTGAGCGTCTGAAGTTCAAGTTGATAGAGCCGTTCCGCGAGCTGTTCAAAGACGAGGTTCGAGCACTCGGGCGCGAGCTCGACATGCCTACCGAGATCCTCCAGCGGCAGCCGTTCCCGGGGCCCGGTCTCGCGGTGCGGGTGCTCGGAGAGGTTACCCCTGAGCGTGTTGCAGTCCTTCAGGAGGCCGATCACATCTTCTTGGAAGAGGTCCGTTCAGAGGGACTGTATCCGGGGTTGTGGCAGACCTTTGCAGTGCTCCTCCCCGTCCACAGTGTTGGAGTCATGGGGGATGGACGAACGTACGAGGAGACGATCGCGCTGAGAGCTGTGTACTCTGAGGATGGAATGACGGCTGACTGGGCCTACCTTCCAGAGCCGCTCCTGCGACGGGTCAGCAACCGAATCGTCAACGAGGTCAAAGGGGTCAATCGAGTGGTGCTCGACATATCGAGCAAGCCGCCCGCAACGATTGAGTGGGAGTAATCGCGTCCTCGACGGGCCACGATCAAGCACATGGAGAGTTTTGAGCGTACAATCACCGTAGAGGGGGAGGCGTACGAAGTAGTATTCGTGCGCAGGCCCTTTAGGGAGGGGTACGAGGTCCACGTCGAGATCGACGGCGAGACGGTCAGCTTCGGAGAGCTTGGGCTGGGGGAGCAGGCCGCACTGGAGTGGATAAAACAGGCGATCGCAGATAGACGGGCAGAGGGGAGCGGCCGGCGTAGCAAGTAGTGTGCGTAAACGTGAACGTACCCGAAAAGTGCGTGGTAATTGTCCTGACTTGAGTTCAGGGAATGGCCAGTATTCCAGGGGAGGTTTGTGTTGCGGTCGAAAGCGTAGCGAGGATCTTCTCATGCAGAGTCTGATTGGAGCTTACTGCACTGTTTTTACACACGTTGCACCGGGGCCAGTTCGTATCCGGAGGTAGTTCGGCAGAAGGGGGAGTTTCCGGTCCAGCTACGAGCCATCTATTCCGATATCGAAGATGAGGATCTTCATCGATGACACTCGGAAAAGGGAGCGTATTGGGACTGGTGGGGGCGCTTGCAGGAGGCGTCTGTGCGCTGCTGCTCATCGGCGGTTTTTCTCATGCTGCCGCAGTGTTGAGTACCGCATGTGTTTCCTTGATCGGCGCGGTGTTAATCCGAGATGGGGTTGGCAGGGCGAAAGTGGCGCCGCCCCACGACAGCGTCTCGCCGCACGACGCAAGGGGGGCTCTATGGAGCCGTGAAGCGATCCGAGATTCCTCTGCGCTGCGTGAGTCCCTGGAGCGATTGATTACCCGGGCTTGGAGCCATTCGCAGGCCCAAGGGATAGAGCTCGAATGTATCGATGTGCACCACGAAGGTGCGCGCACCGCAGTTTCCATCGGTGGTCCTGTCACGGACGGCACGAAGGGGCAGGTGCACCGAGAGGATCTGATCTTCGCAGGGCAAGTCGTAGGGAAGCTCTCCGTTAAATTTGCGGCTGACTGTGAGGCAGGCGAGGATCGCATCGGGCGTCTCCGGGAGGTGGCGCACGAGTGTGCCATGTCGATAGTTAACGCGCGGTTCACTCAGGCGACTCTTCCGAAACAGCAAGAGAGTGAGCAGCAGGTGCGGGTACGCAGCGCCTTTTTGGCAAACCTTAGCCACGAACTGCGCAGCCCCATAGGTATCGTGCTGAACGCCAGTGAGCTGTTGCTCGAAGGGGTGTGCGGGGCAGTAACCGCCGACCAGGAGGAGACCCTCACGATGGTCAAACTGAATGCGGAGCATTTGATGGAGCTCATTACCGACGTGCTCGACTATTCGCGAGTCGAGGCCGGTACGCTCACCCCGCATCCAGAGGTTCTCTCCTTGGCTGCGCAGGTGGGGGAAGTTTCCAATATGGTTGGTAGTCAGGCTGCCAAGAAGCACCAGTATATCCGCTGTCGTCCCTCTTCTGAGGAGTTCGCAGTGCGTTTTGATCGACGGCACTTGAGGCAGTCGCTCTTAAATGTGCTTACCAATGCGATTAAATACACCCCTGAAGGTGGGACCGTTGAGGTATGGATCGAGCGGGTGGCGAACAGTATGTTCCGCATCTGCGTGAGAGACTCCGGGATCGGAATAGGGCAGCAGGATAGGGGGCGGGTGTTCGCTGCCTTCGAACGGCTCGATCATCCCTATGCACGTGCTCAAATGGGAACCGGCTTGGGACTCTCGCTTACAAGGAAATTGATCGAGCTTAACGGTGCTACGATCGATTTTCACTCTGAGCTCGGCTTCGGGTCTACCTTTTGGATAGATGTTCCACGAGAGGAATCGGTGGCTCCAGTGCTTTCGCAGAGAGAGGATCTGAGCGTGCCACTCGCCTCAGGTGAACGTATCTTGATGGTTTCCCCCGAGGATGAGGAGCGTGTTCTCGTGGCGAGATATCTGCGCAGCGTAGGATACGACATCCTCTTCGCTTCGACAGAGAGCGAGGCGCGTCAATATCTCCGTTCGGGCGGGGTCTCGCTGGTGCTTCTCACTGATCGCTTCGTTCCGACGAGCGGGGGCCGTTTCGCCTCCTTCGTGCGTGACGAAGAACGAGATAGGCACATTCCGGTGTTGCTCTTAACTCGACGGGCGTTCCTGGCTGATGTGGAGCATTATCTGCGAGAGGACGTAGATCGATGTTTGGCCAAGCCTGTGAGGCTGTCAGAGCTTGCGCTCGCGTGTCGCACATCGCTCGATTACACGGGCAGAGGTTTGTAAGGTGAGTTGAGCTGTGGGGTGAGCCTGCGTGGACGTTCTGCAATGAGTAGCTAACCCAGCGAAACAACGGACAAGCGTTGTTTCGCCTCGTTTTCTCTGGCGCGAAGTGATTGTTTCGCAACCTGTCAGGCGGTGATGTCCAGCACCCGTTGAGGCGCCCCCGACTGCGTGGGGAGCTCTGCGGTGGACTGACCATCGCTGCCTGTCTGATCTTTCGATGCGCTTTCGTCCTGAGCTGAATTCTGACGCATCTGCTGACCGTTGCGCCGATGCTGCATCGAATCCCCAGCGCTGTTGACGCGGTTACCGCTGTCTTTGCTCTCTGAAGAGCCGAGCGTAGAGCTCGGCATGAGCTGAATCCTTTCAACTTTCATAGTGCCCTCCTTGGCATATTTCGGGGAGACCCCTTACCACAATGATCGGCTGATCGGAGGCGCTGCTTTAGCCTGTTAAGGAGATCTTTCCTGCTACAGGTGGGTTTTGCCTCGCTTTTCTAAAAAAATCGCGAGGTTGTTGTCGTCCGCCGGCGCTGTACCCTCAAGCATCGTCTTTTGAAGTCGATAATACTCCTTGCAACGTAAAAAAATACATCTGGATCGGTCCGGGTGGTAAAGAGGGGGCATCCTAAAGAGTAGGATATGGGACGAGAACACAAGAACACAGCAATCTTCACCGCGTTCGACGACTACGAGCAACCGGAGTTGGCTACGCCCGAGAAAAACCTCCTGAGAGCGGTGCTCATTAACGCTATCGCTGATATGGGACGCACCGGTGAGTTTTCGCGACGCGCGCGAGATTACTTCCTGAGCACCGAAGATGATTACATCTTCGCCTTCAACTCTGTGTGTTGGTACCTGAACATTAACCCCCACCACATTTTGATCCTCGTCGGACTGGAAGAGGATCGACGATTCCGTCCTCCTACAGGCCCAACGGAAACGCAGATACTCACGAGCGACCGTATCGACGTGTAAAGATCGCGGGTGGCTTCTCATCGCGGGACTCCGAGGTGCTTCGTCAGATCGTCGATGGAGCAGAAGGCGCTGGCCTCTCTTCTCCAAGTCATCCGTTGTGTGAGATAGAGTGACCTATGCGTCACTGCTCTATCTCCGAAGAGGAACATTTCGTAGGCCTCAAGTTTCTGTACCGCCCGGGAGCTCACAGAGGCTCGCCGTTGGTTGTGTTGGTGCACGGTCGTGCGGGCACGCGAGAGGTTATCTGGACCTTCGAACGATCGATCCCTGCCTCGGCTGCGGTAGTTTCGCTTCAAGCGTTCCTGCCCGATCGTCTCGGTGGCTTCAGTTGGTGGGACATGGAGTCTACCGAGGAACGTTCGCTGGCTATCGGACGAGCGGCGGACAAGGTTTCCTTCGCTATCGAGCGGGTGACGGAGCTCTTCGACCTCTCGCCTCAAAAGATTTATGGAATCGGATTCTCCCAGGGCTCGGCGCTTCTCTCGACAGCGGTTCTGACTGGGGCGTTACGCCTTGATGGGTTAGGGGTTTTGGCGGGCTTTGTGCCTGAGCCCGAGCATGAAGTGCGGCTCCTTGGACTGCCGGATATATTCCTGGCGCACGGTGTGCAGGACGATGTGGTGGGAATCGAGCGAGCGCGCAGCTCAGTAGCGTACCTGCGATCCTTGGGACTATCGGTGACGTACGTAGAGGACGATGTCGGACATAAGGTAGGCATCCAAGGTACGCGTGCCCTCAAGGAGTGGCTCGCCCAGCGAATAATCTGAATTGAGCGCCCCCGGCAGATGAAGCCTTTTTCCTGCTGCTTTCATCCTAAGCTAAAAAGAGGGCCTGAACCCCTTTTCCTGGCCTACGTCTCTCGTTTTCAGTGCGGGTTTCATGAGCATATCGAGCCTCAAGCAGGTTATTACTGGCACCTTCATCTCAGGCCTTGCAGGTTCGAGTGCGGGCAATAAGCCGAAATCGCCGCTTGGTAAAAAGGATGATAGTGCAACCGTCGACATGTCGCTCAAGAGCGGCGCGCGTAACGCCGCGATGGGGTTACAAGCGATCAACGCCGGCATTTCCTACGTCCAAGTTTCGAAAGATACCAACGAGAAGCTCCTCGGAGTAATCGATCGTCTGGACCTCCTGCTCTCGAGGGCCGCCAAAGGTGGGTTGGGGTCGAGCTCCGGGAAGGCCCTGATAAAGGATTTTCAGGATCTCGGCCGAACCTTCCAAGAGACGATCAGCGGTGCCAAGGTTCGAGAGAGCGATATCCTTGACCCCGAGGTGCTCTCAACGCAGCTCGCCAAGAGTGGTCTTGATCCCGATAAGATCGATGCTTTGTCGGCTGCCTTCAGAAAGCTCACGTCCCTCACTGGAACGAGCGTTGACGAGGAGGGGGAGGTGACGTCCGCAAGTACGCTTATCCCCGTAGCTGACTTTTCGAATGCTGTGCGTCGCGCAGTGGCCGAGTTCGAGGGCGGTATGGATCAGGATTCGAGTGCGAGCGACATGGATCAGTACGCGGGCACCTTTCGTCGCATACGCGATGAACTCAAAGGGGCGCGCAAGAAGCTGGAGCAGAACGTAAAAGCCCTGGACCAGACTCTCGAGGTGCTCGGCAAGAACGTACAACTTACGCGTGCCACCGGGTTGGCTATGCTGGAGATGTCGCAGAAGATTCGTGGAAACGAGTCTCCCGAGGAGCTAGCCGATCGCCTACGGCAACAGATCGGGATGTCAGTACCTGCCGCGCTCTCGCAATCGAGTAATCTGTCGGCGATCATGGTTGCCGGGCTGACTATGGTCGGCGAATCTGAGAAGGCCAAGAAGTAGGCCAGCAGCCCGCGCGGTAAAACTACAGCGCAGGTGTCAGCGCGCTCGCGGAGAAATTGTGAGCTTACTCAGCGATCCTGACCGCCGCAGTGTAACCCCCTGAATATACGATAGAGTTATTCTTGAGCGTAGATGCGGCGGGCTTTGTACGGCACGCAATAGAAATGCCATACGATCCTTCAAGCTTTTCTGCGTTCTATCCGATCCCTGGCGTATCGAGCCTTTGAAGGCGTCCTTAGTATCTGCTAGACTCCAAGGTCTAATTTTGCGTTGAACGTCGGACACTTATGAACGGTGATAGCTTACTCTCCTTTGGTCCCAATGCTGGTTACTTGGCGGAGCTTTACCAGCTCTATCTCTCTGACCCATCCCTGGTTGACCCAACCTGGGCAGAGTTCTTCAAGGGGCTCGATGGTTCAAACGCTGCGCCGGCTGTCAACGGCCATGCCAACGGTCACACTAACGGTCACGCGAAGCTGGCGGTACGCGGTCAAGCTACAGGCGTGTCGGCGGAAGCCAAAGAGAGTTCGGTCAATGCGGTTGCGGACAAGCTCGTCGACGGCTACCGGCGCTATGGACACTTGAAGGCGCGCCTCAGTCCCCTGGTTGAAGGAGGAGTGGCTCCGGAGAGTCCGGTAGATTTGACACCAGCTCACTACGGCGAGAGTAGAAATCCCGCATCCGTGCCTCTCAATGGATATTCGTTTGCAGGGGCGAGGTATGCGTCACTACTCGAACTCCACAGGGATGTCGAAGCTATCTACTGCTCGTCTATCGGATATGAGTATGAGCACCTGACACGCCATGAAGAGCGAGAGTGGTTGCGTCAGCGGATTGAAGGGCGTAACGCAATGCCGTTCGTTGGGGATGTCGAGCTGCGCAAGGGGATCTTGCGTGAGCTCGTGAGGGCGGACCTCTTTGAGTCAGAACTCCACAGGAAGTACGTAGGCACAAAGCGCTTTTCACTCGAAGGAAACGATACACTGATCCCGGTGCTCCGTTCGGTTATTCAGGATGCCGCCAAGGGTGGCATTCAGGAGATCGTCTACGGTATGGCGCATCGCGGGCGTCTGAACGTGTTGACGAATATCGTCGGGAAACCGCTCGAACTGCTCTTTGCGGAGTTCGAGGATCAGACTCAGGCAACGGTGCTCGGTGCCGGAGACGTGAAGTATCACCTTGGATGGGACAACTGTTTCGTCGTAGACGGCGCAAGTGTCGGCGTCAAGATGGTGCCCAACCCCTCGCATCTGGAGTTCGTCAATCCCGTGGTCGAGGGTATCGCCCGCGCTTTGCAGGACTATCGTTACGATCGAAATCGTACGCGCGTGTTGCCGGTCGCGATGCACGGAGACGCTGCGTTCGCTGGGCAGGGGATCGTCTTCGAGACGATAAACTTCTCTGGTATCGACGGTTACGCGACAGGGGGTACGCTGCATCTCGTCATCAACAATCAGATCGGGTTTACAACGACTCCCGACGAAAGCCGCTCGACACGATACTGTACTGATCTTGCGAAAGGTATCGATTCTCCGATCTTCCACGTCAATTGCGAAGATCCTGAAGCCGCATGCTGGGTAACCGCGCTCGCAGTCGAGTACCGAAACACCTTCGGAAAGGATGTGTTCGTCGACCTAATCGGTCACCGCAAGCACGGCCACAACGAAGGCGACGATCCGAGCTTCACGCAGCCTCTCACGTATTCAGAGGTCAAGGGCAAACGTCCGATCTGGCAACAGTACGGTGAGCGACTCCTCAGTGAAGGGGTTGTGACGCAGGAGGTCATCGATTCGATGGTAGCTCAGTACAAGCAGGAGTTTGCGGCGGCTCATGAGCGGATGGTCCCAGCTGTACAGGGAGAGGCCTCTCCGATCTACGGAAAGGTAGTGTCTATGCCATCGGAAACCGCAGTTTCGGCCGACACCTTGAAGATGATAGCGCACGCCTTGACGGAGTATCCTGAGGGCTTCGTGCCGCATCCGAAGTTGGGCAAGATCATCGAGAAGCGGGTTGAGACCGTCGACTCTGGGGAGGGGATCGAGTGGGGTGTCGCTGAGCTGTTGGCGTTCGGCTCTCTCGTACTCGAGGGGCGCTCTGTTCGCTTGAGTGGTCAGGATTGTCGGCGCGGTACCTTCAGTCAGCGCCATTCGGTGCTTGATGGGTACGACAAGCCGGGGGTGTTCAGTCCGCTCGAAGAGTTGGCATCTCGCCAGTCAGGTGCTGGTCGCTTCGAGGTTTTCAATAGCCCCCTCTCTGAGGCCGGCGTTCTAGGGTTTGAGTTTGGCTACTCTGCTACGGCACCGGATGCTCTCGTCATCTGGGAGGCGCAGTTCGGAGATTTCTCCAATGGCGCACAGGTCATCATCGACCAGTTTATCACTAGTAGCGAGTCCAAGTGGGCGCAGATGTCCGGTGTAACGTTGATGTTGCCGCATGCCTACGAGGGGCAAGGGCCGGAGCATTCCAGCGCACGTCTCGAGCGTTATCTGCAGATGTGTGCGGAGGGCAATATGACGGTGTGTTATCCATCGTCTGCTGCTCAACACTTTCACTTGATGAGACGCCAGGGGCTCTCGACTATGAAGCGGCCCTTGGTGGTTATGACGCCGAAGAGTCTGCTGCGTCTCCCGGCGGCCACGAGCGCTTTGTCGGAGTTCACCAGTGGTGGGTTCAAGACCGTTGTGGAGACTGATTTTGCCGGTGGTAAGAAGGCCGATCACCTCGTGCTCGTCACGGGGAAGGTCTACTACGATGTTGCTGCTGCGTTGGCGGCTGCTGGGAAGTGTTCGGCCAGGGTGATCAGGGTAGAGCAGCTCTATCCTTTCCCGGAGGCGGAGCTTCAAGCAGTTCTCAAGGCGAGTAAGGCCAAGACGGTCACCTGGGTCCAAGAGGAGCCTCAGAACATGGGCGCTTGGAGTTACGTCAGTCCGCTGATTGAGCAATCGCTCGGTATCAAGCCGACCTACATCGGTCGTCCCGGTTCAGCGGCCACCGCGACCGGTTCGGCTAAGCGGCATGCCTTCGAGCAGAAGACGATTATGGCGGCTCTCGTGGAGCGGGTGAAGGGATAGTGGATTGCGAAGGAAGGTGGGCGATAGGGACGTTTTGCCCAAGTGCAAAGCCACACGACCTACTCGATTTTTCGAAGCACCGTTTGAGCTTTGCGCCTCTCGTTATCTGGTGTAGCCTAGCGAGATCATGTTCGCGATTTTCTACGATCTCGAGACCTCCGATAAGCACGCCATAGGACAGGTCCTTAACTACTCGTTTATCTTCGTAGACGATTCGTTGTCGATCATCGACGAGCTCTCGGGTCTGGTTCGCATATCGCGTCTCCAGCTTCCTGACTCAGGAGCGATATTGGCCAACAGGACGAATGTTCTTCGTCATCAGGAGATCGCTCGGGACAACGAGCCCGAAGCGCTCGAGCGTATACGGCACTTCGTCGGTGAGTGTGCTCGCAAGGCGAGCGGTAACGTGGCTTTGATCGGATACAATTCAGCGAAGTTCGATCTGGGATATCTTCGAACAAGCTTCATCAGAAACGGCCAGGATGCGTTCTTTGCCGGAAAGACCCTGCCGCGCGATCTTCTGCACGCGGTTCACAGGGCTTATTTGAGCTCCGAGAAGTTTCGAGCTTTGGTGCGAAAGCAACGTGAGGGAGAGAAGAAGTTGTCGCTTTCGCTCGAGACGGTGTGTCATGCGCTCGGTCTTTTAGAGGGAGTTCAGCTGCATGAGTCGCGTGCGGATGTGGTGCTGACGATCGAGCTTGCCAAGTGGCTCAAGGAGAATGTCGGTATCGATGTGACTTCGTTCGAACCGTACGAGGGGCTGCGACTTCACTCGACCGCGCGTGGTGGTACGGTGTACACCCTGGACACGCCCGAATACGACCTCTCTCAGGATGACTATAAGATCTCAACACCGGTTACGCTTTTGGATGCCGATGGACGCTCTGCGCTGTGGATCGATCTCGCGCGTTACTCGATGAAGCAGGATCCGACCTGTATCATGTGGCGCAGCGTCGGGAAGCACTCCTTGTTTACATCCGGTCGAGCCGCCGAGGAGCCCGAGCTTCAGCGGCTGGCCAGAGCTGCATTGACTCAATTCAAGGGAACGACGCTCAAAAACTTCTTTTCACCTACGACCTGCGATGTTGAGTTCGATGTTTACCGCCCGGATTTCGCGGCGCGCGACCTCCTCAATCAGGCTATCTCAACTGGTAATAAGGCCCTGCTCGAACAGTGCAATCCGAGGTACGTCAAGGACATCAAGACCTTGTGGGTTCGGTATCAGTTGGCGCGCCCGGACCTGGATCTGACCCAACCGAAGAACGCCGAGATGTTGTCCCGCTATGCGACGTACCGATACGGGGGGAAGTTGCAAGTGTCCCGGGCCGAGCCCAAAGAGGGGGATACGGAAGGCTTCCACAGCACGCTGCAGTCGTACTTTTCCGCGCTCCAGCAGCTTAAGGATGCCGCGATGACGCAACACCGGGAGGAGGATTTCGTGTTGCTCGAGGCGCTCGAGGTATTCTATCGCAGCTCGGACATCGTCCGTGTGGCGGGAAGGGAGCTCCTTCCGTCGCTCCAGGGCAGTGCGAGTTTTGCTGCTCTTCCCAAGAGATAGCAATGTAACGCTTGAGCGGATAACCTTCAGGGGGTAGGATATCCCCTTCTGAAGCGGGCTCTATGCTCTCACAAGGCTCCGCTCGGATGGTACAAAGATAGTAATAAATCTCTCATCGAGGCGGCGTGTCGCGGTTCGTTCACCTCCATCTTCATACTCAGTACAGCCTCCTAGATGGGGCGAATAAACTCCCTAATGTCCTCGAGCGAGCACATCAGCTCGGACAACCAGCAATCGCCATGACCGATCACGGCAATATGCATGGAGCGGTGGAGTTTTACTCTGCGGCCAAGAAGATCGGGATCAAGCCCATCATCGGATGCGAGTTGTACGTGACCCCAGGATCGCGGCACGATCGTAAGATGCGCGCCCATGGAGGAGCTGGTACATGCCACCTGACGGTGCTTGCGGCGAACAAGGCGGGGTATCACAATCTCTGTAAGCTCTCGAGCCTCTCGTACAAAGAGGGTTTTTATTTCAAGCCACGCGTCGACCACGAACTTCTCGAGCGTTACTCGGAAGGTCTCATAGTATTGAGTGGATGTCTCGCCGGCGAGCTCGCCTCGGCTACCGAGGTTGATGATTACGCCCAGGCTAAAGCGGTCGTGGAGTTCTATGCCGGCGTATTCAAGGACCGCTTTTATCTGGAGATTCAGCCGCATCCGATCAAGGAGCAGATGAAGCACAATGCGGCGGTCATAGACCTGGCAAAGAGCTTCGGTGTGCCAGTTGTCGCTACCACCGATTGCCACTATCTCGAAAAGGGTGACCACTTCGCACAAGAGGTGCTGATGTGCGTCTCGACCGGTAAGACGGTGCTCGATCCGGATCATATCAAGCATGAGGGCTTCACGCTGCATCTCAAGACCGAACAGGAGATGTTCGATGAGCTCTCCGGTTTCGACATAGCCAGCGAGGCCGTGCATAACTCTGCGCTGATAGCGTCTCAGTGCGAGCTCTCTCTCGATTCGAAGACGTATTTCATGCCGAAGTTCGAGACCGATGATACTCGACCGCTCATCGAGATCATGGGAAGCATGGCGCACGAAGGTCTCGTCAAGAGGCTCGAGGTGCTCTCGACGGCACCAGGATGGGACGCTGCCAAGGCCCAAGCGTACTGGGACCGTCTGGAGGAAGAGGTCTCGCTCATCGGTAAGATGGGGTTTGCTGGATACTTTCTCGTCGTGTCGGACTTCATCGTGTGGGCCAAGGACAATGGTATTCCCGTAGGGCCTGGTCGTGGATCGGTAGCTGGTTCGCTCGTCGCGTATGCTCTGCGAATTACCGAAGTTGATCCGATCGCCAACAAGTTGTTCTTCGAGCGCTTTCTGAATCCGGAACGCATAAGCATGCCGGATATCGACGTCGATTTCTGCATCAACGGCCGTGAGCGGGTTATCAAGTACGTCGTCGAGAAGTACGGCAAGGAGAACGTGGCGCAGATCGCTACGTTCGGTACTCTCAAGGCTAAGGCGGCGATCAAGGATGTCGGACGAGCGCTCGGTATGAGCTACGCCGAGACCGATCGTATCGCACAGCTCGTTCCCGCACCGCGACAAGGTTTCGACTATCCGTTGAGTGAGGCTCTCAAGATGGAGCCGAGGCTTGCGGAGTATGCCGCAGGCGAAGGGCAGCAGTTGATCGAGCTCGCGATGAAGCTCGAGGGGCTCACACGGCACACCTCGATGCATGCGGCAGGGGTCGTGATTGGAGATCGCCCGCTCAGTGACCTTCTGCCGATGATGGTCGATAAGGACGGTAACGATCTCACACAGTACTCCATGACGTATGTGGAGAAGGTCGGCTTGGTCAAGTTCGACTTCCTTGGACTGAAAACACTCACGGTACTGCACACGGCAGTAAAAATTATCGATGAGAGTCGGGGCGTTTCGATAGATCTCAACACGCTGCCGCTCGATGACCCGAAGCCGTATTCTTTGTTGTGCGCGGGTAATACCACCGGCGTCTTTCAGCTCGAGTCGAGTGGAATCACCGAGATGGTGGTCAGACTCAAACCGAGCTGCTTTGACGATATCGTGGCTATCTTGGCGCTTTACCGACCGGGCCCGCTGGATGCTGGCATGGTGGATAGGTACATCGAGCGTAAGCACGGCCGCGAGCAGATCGTGTATCTGCACCCGGTGATGAAAGATATTTTGGCCGATACTTACGGAGTGATTCTGTACCAAGAGCAGATCATGCAGCTCGCGCGTGCCCTAGCAGGTTACTCGCTGGGAGAAGCAGACCTTCTCCGTAAGGCGATGGGTAAGAAGGATCCCGAAGAGATGGCGAAGCAGAGGGGACGCTTCGTCGGCGGGGCGGTCGAGCGCGGCATCGAGAAGCGCTTGGCAGACGAGATATTCCAGCAGATGGAGACCTTTGCTCGATACGGCTTCAATCGAAGTCACACGGCTGCGTATGCACTTGTGTCGTTCCAGACGGCGTACCTCAAGGCGCACTACGGTGTTGAATTCATGGCGGCGCTCATGACGCACGACATGGAGGATAGCGACAAGACCTTCAAGAACTTCAATGAGTGTCGCCGCGGAAAGATTCATGTGCTTCCGCCCAACGTAAACGAGAGCTCCGCGGGATTCACGGTCAGAGGTGACAAGATCCTCTTTGGACTCGAAGCGGTGAAGGGCACCGGAGAGAAGGCGGTAGAGGCGATTGTAACAGCCCGCAAAGAGGGAGCCTTCGCCGATCTCGAAGATCTCATCTCGCGCGTCGATCTTCACAGCGTGAACAAGCGCGTGTTCGAGAACTTGATCAAGAGCGGTGGCTTGGATTTCTCTGGTGCGAGCCGCCGCGAAATGCTCGAGAGGGTGGAGGATCTGCTGAAAGCCTTCTCTTCGGCGAAGAACGTCGACCCGAACCAGATGTCGCTCTTCGGGGCAGCTACGACCAAGCCGGTCGTCCCCAAGCGCTTTATGAGTCTTCCCGAATGGCCAGTGAATCAGAAGTTGGCCTTCGAGCGCGAGGCTCTCGGGTTTTACATATCAGGGCATCCGCTCGAGAAGTTTCGCGGAGACCTGAAGCGCTTGGGAGCGTTGACCACGAGCGACGTGAAGACGCAGAAGGTCAAAGAAGTGCGCTTGGGCGGTGTCATTACCGCGCTCAAGTTGAAAAACACAAAGAAAGGCGATCGCTATGCGACCTTCGCCTTGGAAGACTGGCTGGGTACGATAGACTCAATCGTCTGGCCGGATACCTACCGACTCGTGCAAAATCTGCTTGTGGCGGACGATCCTGTGTTGGTCACGGGCAGGCCTGATGTAACAGAGGAGCGCTGTGCGCTGATCATCGATAAGATGGAGTCCCTGATCGCGTTACGTGACAGGAGTGCGACGCAGGGGGTGCTGATGTTGACCGGTAACGACGACATCGAGCGCGATCTGCCCAAGGTGCAGTCGATATTTCAGAGGCATTCAGGAACCTGTCCGGTGCGCGTACGACTCAAGCTCGATACGGGTGAGGTGGCCATGGTGCTGCGGGACGGGGCGAATTCTCCGGTTTGTGTCGTTCCTTCAGAAGCGCTATGTGAAGAAGTTGAACAGGTGTTTGGACGCCCTGTGTTGACCTTTTTGTGAGGTGGGTAAACAAGATGCGCGCCCGAGAGAGCTTTCTTCCGCCGCTGTGGGTGCTGACCTGTGTAGCGCTCCTGACATTCGGCTGGCTCGTGTTTCAGCTCAAGGAGCTCGTGGTGCTCCTAGTGCTCGGATACTTCCTCGCCTATGCCGTCGATCCGATCTTGTCTTATCTCGAGAATCGCGGGTTGCAGCGTATGCTCGGGATCTTTCTGGTGTTTGCAGTTGTGCTCGGAGGGCTGGTTCTGTTGGGGGTGACGGCGATCCCCACCGTAGTAGACGAGTTCAAGCGCCTGAGTGAGAATCTCAATCACTACATCGACGTTGGTAGACAGCGTCTCGGTCCGCTTGTCGACAGGATTCGTGACTATTTACCCGAGGGTGCTCGGGACAGCCATGACGTCAACGAGGTATTATCCTCTCTACCGTCTTTGCTTTCGAACGTCAGCGGTGAGACGATCAAGGGGATAGCTCGAGCGGTTCTTGGCACAGTTCTGCAAGGTTACTCGATTACCCTGACCCTGGTGAACATCGCTCTGTTGCCCTTCATCGTGTACTATTTGGCGATAGATTTGCCCCGGATTCATCGATTCTTTGTGGGTCTATTCCCAATTACGCGCCGGAAGAAAGTCGCCGAGATCTTCAGCGAGATCGACAGCTACGTTTCGTCGTTCGTTCGAGGACAGTTCATCGTGTGCAGTATCCTGTTCGTATTGTATGCGATCGGCCTTGGTTTCGTGGGAGTCGATCTATGGCTCCTTCTGGCGTTCATATCCGGCTTCGGTAACCTGATCCCGTACGTTGGTTTCTTGAGCGGTATCTGTCTCAGTTCGCTCATGGCGTTGGTTACCTTTGGTGACCTGACGCATGTGCTGTACGTGTGGGGCGTGTTCGCTACGGTTCAAGCGCTCGAAGGCACGGTGATTACGCCTCGCGTGTTGGGGGAATCGGTCGGACTGTCGCCGCTCATCATTATCTTGGCTTTGTTCGCGGGGGGACAACTCTTTGGCCTGCTCGGGATCTTTCTCGCTGTTCCCGCTGCGGCCACCTTGCGAGTTTTGACACGACACTCGTATGAGTGGGTGCTCGACAAATAAAAAGGGGGCTCATGGAGGTTACATCCGCAGTACGAAAATTAGTTAGCCTCGCCCTCGAGGAAGATCTCGCTTTTGGGGATATCACGGCGAGTCTCGCCGTTCCTGCCGAGCGTGTGTCTACAGCGCGGATTGTGGCGCGTCAGCGGCTCGTTGCGTGTGGTCTGCCGCTCGTGCGTGCCGTGGTCGAGGCTGGGGGATGGTCCATCGCGTGCGATATCCGCCGACAAGAAGGAGAGGTCGTCGAGAACGAAGCTTCGCTCGTCGAGCTCGAAGGGTCTACCCGTGAGTTGCTCGCTGCCGAGCGTACGATACTCAATTTTCTCCAACGACTATGCGGCGTGGCGACTTTTACGCGTGACGTGTGTGCCGCGGCGCCTGGATTGACGATACTTGACACGCGCAAGACCATGCCCGGGTGGCGCTATCTCGATAAGTACGCAGTGCGGACAGGTGGCGCAAAGAATCATCGCTTCTCGCTCGGCGATATGATCCTTGTGAAGAATAACCACATTGATGCGCATCCGCAGGGGATGCGGGGAGCTCTCGAGGATGTGGTAGCGGGGAAGCCTCCCTACATGACGTGGGAGGTCGAGGTGCGCAGCATCGAGGAGCTTCGCATAGCGCAGGAGTTCTCTCCTACGATTATCATGCTCGATAATTTCTCCGACGACCTGATTCGCGAGGCTGTTAAGGAGGTTAAGGCACACACGTCTCGACCTCTTCTGGAGGTCTCTGGTGGAGTCACCAAGGAGCGACTTGCAACGCTCGCGACACTTCGTGTCGACGTGGTTTCTATCGGCGCTCTTACGACACGCGCACCTAACGTTGATATATCCATGCGTATCTCTTGAGGTCGCGTGTTCGAAGAGCTCTCTATTCCTGGCTATGACACGGTTCGCTTGTACGACCAGGTCTCCTCGACGATGGATGTAGCTCGGACGCTGGTGAATAGTCCGGGTAGCTCGCTGGTTATCGCCCGACGACAGAGCGCGGGACGAGGGAGGCAGGGTCGAAGTTGGAGTTCGTCGTCGTCGGCCTTTATGGGAACCTTCGTTCTGTGTACGGATCAGCCCGTCGCGAGCCTTTCGGGGTACTCCCTTGCGGTCGGTGTGGCCATTGCAGAAGCGCTCGCGGCGATGGGAGGGGGGCTTACCCTTAAGTGGCCAAACGACCTCGTGACGATCCGCGACGGAGAACTCCTCAAGATCGGTGGGGTTCTGATTGAGGTCGAGGAGCGTTCGAGCTTTCGGGCCGTACTGGTCGGGCTTGGCCTCAACGTCAGCGAAGCGCCGCAGGATGTTCCGGCAGCGAGCTCTTTGAGGAGCGCCTTCGATATGCGCGAAAGCGTAGAGGAGATAACCTCGCCGTTGGCTGTTTCGCTGCTTCATGCACACGAAGAGTTTCGCTCCGCCAGAGGATTCAGGGCCTTTCGCCAACGCTGGCTGGAACGCTCATGCTTCACAGTGGGGCAGAGTTGGATCAAGATTGATCTGGGACGCGAAGTTGTTGCCGGAGTTTTTCAGGGTATTGATGAGAATGGTGCCCTGCTCGTGAGCGTTGATCAAGACCTGCGCGTGGTCCACTCGGGGCATGTGCTCGAGATGCGGCTGTGACTCTAGAGCCGAGATGCTCAAGGTAGAGCGATCTTTCGCAGAATAGCGCATACGTTTGTTAGTGGTACTGTCTGGTGCTATGAAAGCTCCGCCAGGAGGGTCGTAAGGGTAGCAGGCAGCGTTCTCGGCGTAGTCGGTACGACCACTGCCCCCAGAGAGCGAGCGTGAGACTCGAAGGCCGCGTTTTCCCCGGGCTTGTGTGCTATCGAGACTACGTAGAGAACCGTCTGTGTGCGGTTCAAGCGTCGAGGGACGAGCTGCTTGAGTTCGTTGAGCGCTGTGACGTTCGAGGTCTCTAGTCCACGTGTCAGTACGACTACCGTCTTACGTGTTGCCTGCAGTTCGGGATCGGCAGCTGCATCCAGAGCCCGGAGAGCGCAATCTCCAAAGGCGAACCCCCCGGAGCTTCGTAGCTTTTGTAGCGCCTCTAGGACGACGTTGGGCCCTCTGGTCGACCGGACCAAAACCTCCGGTGTGGTGGAGCACGACATGATAGAGGTCGCGAAGGGAAGGGGTGGTGTGGCCTGAAGGAGATGCCGCGACACCAGGTTTCGGGTCGAGTCGAGAAGGCTACGCTCTACGGCAATCGATGTATCGAATACAAGAGATGTCCAGCTCTCCAATCCGAGAGAGCTCCGTGACCGCACGAGCCCCTCGAGCGAGGTTCGAGAGATCTGCTCACTGGCTGGTCTGCCAGGACGTTTGGTCGAAAAGCCTGCCGCCTCGATGAGGGGAGCGACGTGCGCGCTCGAAAGAAATCCGCGGGCGAGTCGCGTCGCTTGTTGAGATCGAGAGAGAGCTTGGGGAGTCTCGACGACACACAGCGGATAATCGAGGTCAAAGGGCGAGAGTGGCGCTACTACCTCCGAGAGCTGAGCGGCCGGAGACCGTTTGGAAAAGCTGCGGAGCTGCTGCTGCGTAGTCAAAGCTAGGATCGGTGCGCCACCCTCGCGACTCGCCAACCACTCCAGCATAGTCTGGTCGCTCCCGAATTGGTGAACGAGCTTCGCACTCAAGCGTTTGAATGTATCTGAGTGTGTTTCGAACGTGTCGGCCCTGAGATTCGAATACGGAAGGCCACTAACTGCCGAGGCCGACATCGCCAAGGCTGTTGGCCCAGATGGTGAAAGGAGCGGATGTCCGGTAACGAGCACGGGTTGTGTTACCTTCGAGCCTGACTCCTGCTCCAGGAACAGCGAAAGGTCGGTGGGAGTCTCGCTCGAGTCGAAGGCAAACGAATCGAGGGTCCGATAAGCAAATGTTGGGGCAGTCAAGAAAAGCGATTCACATGAGCCTTGTTTTCCCCCGCGAGATTCGAACTCCTCCTTCGCTTGGTCGGCCTCTAATGTAGACGGCGCGAGCCACAGAAAGGGCTCCGTCGGACGCTCTTCTAGGAACATGCGCGCGTCGGAGATAGTTGCGCTGATAGGGTTGAGTTTGACGACGGCGCCGTCGGCGAGGGAGTTTTTCACTCTGTTAAAGGCATCGCTCGCACCCCGAGCGAAGTCCTCTGTTTCGGGTGAGAAGAGGAGCGATATCACGATTTCCTCTAGCGGTGCCGCAGTCGCAGCAGGGGTGGCTGTTGACTGCTTGTCCTCGGAGCATCCGATAATCGAGAGGAACGCGCACAACGAGATAATTGCTCCTCGCCGCAATGCGTGTTTTGGCGTCATGAGGTAGTGCCTTCTGAGCTGCTACCTCCTGTATTGCCACCCTCTGTACTGCCGCCACTTTGCCTACGACGGGCGTTTCTGAGCAGCTCGGTAGTACGACGCTGCCAGTCGCGCGCCTTCATTACGGGAAATCCGATGTAGTCTCCAGGCTCGGAGATGTCCTCGGTAATGGAAGAGCCTCCTCCGATGCGAACTCCTTTGCAGATCGATATGTGGTCGGCAATTCCTACTTGCCCCCCTAGCATCGTGCCATCGGCGATAGTGGTGCTTCCAGCGATTCCGACCTGTCCGCAGATGATGCAGAACGCACCGATCTGTGCGTTGTGTCCGATCTGCACCAAGTTGTCGATCTTCGTGCCACGTCCGATTACAGTCGAGCCTACCGCTCCGCGATCGATGCAGGTGTTGGCCCCAATTTCGACGTAGTCGCCGATCTTGACCCGTCCGACCTGCGGAACTTTACGAAGTCCGAGGGTTTTGTCGGGCACGTAGCCAAAGCCGTCCGCGCCAATGACAGAGTTGTTATGAACGGTGCAGTGCGCTCCTATGATTGATCGCTCTCTGACGACGACCCCGCTGTGCAACACCGTGGCCTCGCCGATGGTCGTCCCTTCAGCGACGCTCACGTTCGAGTGTAGCACGCAGCGTGGTCCGATCGTCACGTTCGCTCCGACGACACAGAACGCACCAACCGAGGCCGAAGGATCGATGCTAGCTGTCGGATCTATGAGCGCAGTTGGGGCGCAGCCGCTCGGTATGGTCTGCTCTTCGAAGAAGAGTGAGATCGTGTCGAGAAAGGCCGCATACGGCTCTTTGACCGCGATAAGTGAGGTGGAGTCGGCCACATAATCGGCAGCAAGCACCCCTTCCTGCACGAATGCGATCGCCCCTTTGAGTTTCGAAATTGCGCGAGCGAGCGCTCGTGCGCTCTGTGCTCGTATAAACGTCAGGTGTTCGTCGCGAGGATCGTCGAGGGTACAGAGGCCGCGCACGACGCGATCAATAGGGCCGATGACGCGGCCTTGGGCTCGTTCGCAAATGGTTGTCAGTGAATAGGTCGAAGTACGCACACGCATCCGGTGATTGTACCGCACGGCATGGAAACGGAAAGTGGCTCTGAGCGGAAAATAGTGGGTAGTAGGTAGTAGGCGGTGGCGTTACGTTCCAACGCTCTCTAGGTACGGCTGAATAAGTCGTTCGAAGGCGAACGGGCCCGTGGGCGGGGGCAGGGGCCCAAAGCTTTTCATGGTTGCTCCGCGCGTAGTTCCACACAAAAAAAATGGCACCTACTCGTCTCCGAGTAAGTGCCCCCAGTTTCGGTGGACTCCACTCTCGTGACAGCTAGCCATTCGGGAAGCTAAGTACATGGGGAGGGATTTGATGGCTAACTCCCAGACAGTGACGTCTTACATCTATAATGCTGGATAACTATGTTTGGGTCAATAAAACATTTCGCGCTCGAGGCACTTTCGTATGCGGGATTCTCCCAGGAACACCTGAGTCGGACTGTTTGTACGTCTATGGATCGTGACGCATGAGAACGTGGAATGCAGAGAAAGCGCGCCAAAGACGAGCCGTAGGTTACGAGTTGCGCCCCTCGAAGATAATCTCGCGCTTATTCGTCTTCCACACTTTGCCTTTGACGGTAGCTTGAGGTGGGCTCGCGAGATGGGCCGCGGTTTCTTCGTAACTTCCCTTCGGAAGATGCCACATCCAACACGAGCGTTCGCGCACGAGTTGTGCGAGCTCTGTATGAAACAGTGCGATCGAATTTGTGACCTCTCCAGACACTTCGGGTGGCAGGAGGTGGTTGAAGGCTGTGCGTGACTCTGCGTCGGCTGGGCAGGAGGCGCCCCGGCACAGTGCCTCAATCCAGTTGAAGGCCGCCTTCCAAGTGGAGACCACGGGAGCGTCCTCTATCAGCTCGTGATGCAAATGACCCCCCGCGAGCGCAGCAGCCAGCGCTATCTCAGGGCCGAATCCGAGTTGTTGAAGAGCGAGTGCTCCGACTTGATACGGCTCGCATCCGAACAATTCGAGCGCTCTCTTACGTGAGTTCTCGTCCGATGTGTTCGAGCACCAGTCGGCAAACCGTGTCGTATCGTGAGCTAGCAGGATCGTACGTCCGGCATTCTGCGAGAATCCCATTAATGCGCCGCCCGCCACACCGACGTCCGCCGCCACGCACCCGAAGCGATAGCCTATTTCGATAGCGGTCATGGCTTCTCGAAATACTGGGGTCCAAAGTTCTTCTCGCGGCCGCTGCATGAGCGCCGCTCGGCACACAAAGTTGATCGCGACTACGACCGACGAAAACTGTACCCCCAACACCGATATCGCGCGTTCCACGTCGGGGAGCGTTTCCTGGCCATTGGTAGGGGTGATCTGAGCGGCTCTCACCAACGAGCGGGGGCTTGAGCCCGGAAAGCCGATGCCATGCATGAAATCCTTTACCTCGTAGAGGCCGGACCAACTGTTCTTAACGAGTGGTGGGAGAACGGTGGGGATGTCCAGAGTGGTTTTGACCAGATCGAGTGCGCACGTCCACGTCGGGTCAGCTCCTTGGGTGTCGATATGTAGCTGGTTATCGCTCATGTGGTCGTAGAGATGCCTAACTTCTCGAAGGGGAGAAGCGGCAGAAAAGGGGGAATCCTTGAGCAAGCCGAGCATTTACTCGGCGGGCGAAGCGCTTTTAGGGGATTCCACCAGCAAAGGGCTGCGAATCCCCTCTATTTTCTCGCTACGGGTAGGTTTCGCCTCGCGTCTCTGGAACAGAGTCGGCGTTCTCCGGGGCGACGCGCGGCGCCACCCACCAAGCGATCCCGATACTAAGGCCGTAAAGCGCCAAGAGAGGGCCGGCCATTAGGATCTGCGTAAAGACGTCTGGTGGCGTTAGCACCGCTGCTACTATGAATATGAGAACGACGGCGTGACGAAACCAGTCGAGTAGAAAGCGGTGATCGATCACGCCTGCTCGCGCCAAAAAGAAGGTCAATAGGGGGAGCTCGAAGACTGCCCCAAATCCGAGCAGTGTTGTTATCGTCATCGAGAGGTTGTCCCCAACCTTGATCGTTGGTGTTACCCCGATTGAGGTAAACTCGTCAAAGAAGAACGCGAAGCTGTACGGTAGTACGACACGGTAGCAAAACATGGCACCACCCACAAAGAGAGCGGTACTGCACACTACGAATGGAAAGAGCAGTTTGCGCTCGTGAGAGTACAGCCCCGGACTCACGAAGGCCCAGAGCTGGTAGAAAAGCGCGGGAGACATGATGATGGCGCCTGCGAAAACCGAGACCTTTAATTTGAGAACCCAGGCCTCGGCTGGTGACGTTCCGATAAGTGGGCTGCCTCCGAACGCATTGAAGTACGGCGTACTCAACCACGCGAAGATCGGCGCCGCATATGTGTACGCCGCAATCGCCCCTACGCTAATAAGAAGCACAGAGATGATTAGTCGCTTACGAAGCTCTCTCAGGTGGTCCATTAGGCCCATCTGGAATGCGTGCGGGTCGTTTGATGTCGTCACTTCGAGTCTCCCGTGGGCGCAGGTTCGCGTGACAACTCTTCGGATGGCATATCGTTTTCGGGCGAGGCAGCCGCACCGGTCGGTGTCGCGTCTCTCCTCCGATCAACCGAAGGGGTGGCACCGGCCGGAGGCGCCAATATCTCCGCTTTGAGAGCCTTGAGGCTACGAGTGTCAGCGATGAGGTCGCGTGTTACCTCGTCTGCTGGCGTGTAGACCGAGTTGTAGAATTCGCGCCGCACCGCATCTGAGCCTTTCTTGAGTTCGCCCATGATCTTGCCGAACTGTCGCGCGATGACAGGGAGCTGTTCTGGTCCGAACAGTATCAGAAGTACTATGAATATTATGATTAGCTCGGTGATGCTAATACCCATGGTCTACGCTAGGGATCTTCGGGTTGACGTGGCGATAATGACAGTATCGAAGCAGGGGTGCAACGGTGGTGTGCTCAATGTTCCCAGGCATATACGGTCGGCACGCTTGCGCACCACAATGACGTGATTAGCGTGGGGATTCCTGGTACACGTATGGTCATAAGTATAGCCAAGCTTCTCTTTGTTATGGGCGCCGTATTGATTGTATTCGGCTTCGGTGCCCTGTTTGCTCGACAGCTCATGCAGAAGCTTCTGAGGTAGTTTCCTGCACTCGAACCACGGTGAGGAGTTGGTACGCCATCAGCCCCGGCAGTAGCTCCGCTACCACCTTTCGAACACGTGCTAGCCCTTGGAAGATGGCGTTGTTGGATACCCATCGCGGAAGCGCGAGTTCCACCGGTTCGATGCTCGCCGATACGCTCTCCAGTGTGGCACCCGGGATCGACGTGCACAGGTCGCGCAGCCTCTTTCGAGTGAAGAAAAAGAGGTGGGTTTGGTCGAGGATGCCTCGCGAGCGGTACTCGAACCTTCCCAGGAAAAAGAGAGGAATCCGCACGCTCCAGTGCGCTACGTTCGGAACAGAGATGACTAAGCGTGCTCCCGGCGCTAGAAGCGGCTGGAGCCTCTGTATAAAATCGAAGGGGTCTGAGAGGTGTTCGAGTAGGTCGAGGAGAAGAACATAGTCGAACTGTCTACCTGATAGCGGTTCTATCGAGGTATGTACCTCGGTGTAGGTCTTAGAGAGGAGTGGATGTGCCCGTGTGTCTATCTCTACCGCGACTAGCTCTCTAGGCCCTTCAGGGCGGATCATGCGACCGATATTTCCCCCGCCGGCACCGATATCGAGAACCCGCTTTCCAGTCATGCGCCCCACGATCTGCGCGAGGGCCCAGTGGTGACTCGAACCGAAGGAAGGCTTGAAAACGTAACGTTCTTGAGGGGATGCCTCGGCTGGTAGGACCATTGCGGACAACATGGCGGTCTATGCTCCTTGGGCTTGTTAGCCTGCTGATTCTTCCTTGATCTTTTGCCACATGATACGGTGCTTACGCAATGCGGGCGGTAGTATTGAGGCTACTGCTGGTCATGGCTCCAGTGATCATAGCTCTAGGGATCCTAGCTCTAGGCTCGGCGGTTTAGTGGAACGGGTACATGTACAATCCAGCTCTTCATTTCCATTTTATAGGTATCGGCGGCTCGGGGATGTCTGGATTAGCCGAGATTCTCCTTACATCTGGTTTCAAGGTTTCCGGCTCCGATATCAAAGAGAGTGATGTGTCTCGGCGCCTGCAGTCGCTCGGAGCTCAGGTGTGCATCGGGCATGCCGCGAGCAACATCCCAGCGAGCGCATCACTTGTAGTGTACTCGTCAGCAGTTGGAGGAGTGAATCCTGAGATGCGCGAGGCGAAGCGACGCAAGCTTCCCGTCGTTCGGAGGGCCGAGGTGTTGGCGGAGTTGATGCGCCTGAAGTTCGGCGTAGGAGTGGCAGGCTCTCACGGTAAGACCACCACCACCAGTATGTGCGGGACGATCCTGGATGCGGCCAAGTTGGATCCGACCGTTGTAATCGGCGGACAGGTGAAGAATCTAGGCACCGGAGGTCGGCTCGGTAAGGGTGAGTTCCTAGTAGCGGAAACAGACGAGAGCGATCGCAGTTTTCTGCTGCTCAAGCCCACCGTAGCGATCGTGACCAACATCGACGATGAGCACATGAATGCCTATCGTTCTCGTCGTGACCTCGAGGATTCATTTCGGCGTTTTGTCGATTCGGTCCCGTTCTACGGAGTGGCCATACTGTGTATCGACGACCCGGTCGTGCGTCAGATAGCCGACGATTGTAAGAGACGGGTTCTGCGCTACGGCTTTGCGCCCGAGGCGGAGTTGCGAGCAACGAATATAGTAGCCGGTAGAAGCGGCATGGATTTCCAGGTGAGCTACCGTGGAGCAAATCTCGGAGTGTTCCATCTCCCCATGTTCGGTCGTCATCTCGTACAGAATTCACTCGCCGCAATAGGCGTAGCGCTCGAGTTTGGTATTCAGGTCGACGTGATTCGGGATGCCTTGCGGTCCTTCGGAGGGGTAAAGCGCAGGTTGGAGGTCATGGGAGTAGTCGGTGACGTCACCGTGATGAACGATTACGGACACCACCCAACGGAGATTCGCGCCACTCTGCGTGCCATTAAGGAATGCTTTGGTGATTCCATCGAGAGGTTGATAGTGCTCTTTCAGCCACATCGCTACAGCAGGACAAAAACGTGTTGGGATGACTTTTTGGGGTGTTTTGACGACGCGGATCTCCTCATGGTTTCCGATGTGTATGCCGCCAGCGAGCAGCCGCTCGAGGGCGTGAGTGGGGCATTGCTGTGCGCGGCGATTCGACATCCGGAGAAGCATTTCGTTGGTGAGATTGAAAGTGCATGGGAGGTAGTCGCCGAGACATCCAAGCCCAAGGACCTCGTCCTGTGCCTGGGGGCGGGTTCTGTGGGGACACTTCCAGAGCGTATTCTTCAGGCGCTCTCACGTCCGTGTGCTGAAGAGTCAGTCGGTCAGCCCACTGACGTGGTCTCAAGTATCGTGGCAGGAATACCGCAGTGACGATGTGTGATGTCACTGATTCTGGTGCATCCGAGCCCCTGAACTCAGAGTTGGTTGCGTGGGTCGCCGAGCGACTCTCCGGCCGGGTACGTGAGAACGTGCCAGCCTCGACCATTACTACCTTTGCAGTAGGCGGCGTGGTGCGGGTAGTGACGACGGTAGAGAGTATCGGAGAATTACGAGATGTGGTCGGGCAGCTGTATCGTGAAGGCCAGTCGCTGAAGGTTATCGGTAACGGCAGCAATGTGCTGGTAAGCGATGCGGGGCTCTCCGAATGGATAGTACGACTTGGGGCCGGCTTTCGAAGCGTTGAAAAGGTTTCGGGCGACGAATTCGATATCTGCGGCTCTGCGGGCCTCATGAGCCTCGCGCGAAAGCTTTCGGACGAGGGGTACTCGGGCTTAGAGTTCGCAGCGGGTATACCGGCTTCGTTCGGTGGCGCTGTGTTCATGAATGCCGGCGCGCACGGGAGTGAGATCGGCGAGCGAATCGTTTCGGTTTCGGGGATATTGCCAGACGGTTCGCTCCGTATCTGGCAGCGTGACGAGCTCCCTTGGCGCTATCGTTCGTCGGGGCTGCCTAACGGTGTGGTTGTTACGGGTGCGCGAATTCGCCTCACTCCGGGCGACAGGTTTGCTATCGCGGCTCAGTGCAGAAGGAACCTAGAACACCGTAAAGCAACTCAGCCGTTGTCGCAGCCATCGGCGGGCTCAGTGTTTAGGAATCCGAGCGCCGACAACCCAGCTGGACGCGTGCTCGAGAATGCCGGGCTGAAAGGAGAACGGTGTGGGGGGGCGATGGTTTCGGAGCTGCACGCAAATTGGATCGTCAATCCGAACAGGGAAGCAACTGCATCCGATATTCGTTCTCTCATGCAACGGTGTCGGGATAGGGCTCGTGATGTGTGTGGTTTTGTCTTGGAGCCTGAGGTGAAGATGTGGGGGCTTGCTGCGCTCGAATGACGCGCAGCTCGCTGCCGGGGAGTTGCGGCAGGTTTCATCGAACCGTTAGTCACCGAGCAGCTTCGCCCAGAATCCGCTCTGTTCCTCTTCTCTGAAGATCTGTGAGATGAATCGACACGCATCGGTGGTCGTAAAGATGCCGACTGGCGTCTTGTCTCGCACAACCACGACTGCATCGATCTTCTTTTGGCTCATACGACGAGCTACCTTGTCGAGGGGTTCGTCTTCTTTGGCCGTCCAGGGGTCGGTCAAGCAGATATCTTTCACGAGCACCTTGCCGTCAAAGACCCGGTTCTTGTACGCGTTGCGCGCTACGACGATGTCACGGTCAGAGATGAGGCCGTATACATTTCGGCCATCTACTACCGGGAGATGGTGGATGCCTTTGGATGCCATGAGCTTTTCGGCAGCACTGGCCGTGTCGAGGATGTCGACAGTAATAGGATTGCGTGTCATCACGTCGCGGATAGGCGGTGGTTTCAGCATGTCAAGTAATTCCCAGGGTACGCTTTTTCTCCTCGAGCTCCTGCCACCTTTCATACAGACGCTCGACCTCGGACTTGTGGTTCGCCAAGTCGGTGCACAGCTGAGTGAGTTTAGCGCTGTCAGATGCGTTCGCCGGAGAGGATATCTGTCCTTCCAGCGCTTCCACCTGCGCTTCGGCTTTCAGGATTGCGCTCTCTATTCCCCCTAACTCCCGCTGCTCTTGATAGGTGAGTTTTCCCTTGGATTTTGTCGCAGACGGAGCGCGCGGCGCAGTTGTGCGCTCTGAGCTCGCGGGAGATGAGGGGCTCGACGCGCTCGTGTACGATTCCTCCCACTGTGCATATTCGGCGAAAACTCCGCTGGTTCGCTCTGAAATGCCAAGAACCATCGTCGAGGTACGGTCGAGGAAGTATCTATCGTGGGTCACGAGCACAATCGCGCCTGGAAAGGTGACGAATGCGTCCTCGAGTACCTCGAGGGTGGGGATATCGAGATCGTTGGTTGGTTCGTCGAACAGGAGTACGTCGGCGTCGTTCAACATGAGGCGCGCCAAGAGAGCTCGTGCGTGCTCTCCTCCAGAGAGGCTCGCTACGGGGAGCGAGAGCTGATGAGGGGTGAACATAAAGCGGGCGGCCCACGATGCAACGTGCAGTGACTGTCCTTGAAACACGACCGAATCGCCGTACGGACACAGCGCTTCTTTTAGGGTCACACCCTCGGGAAGCTCTCTGCGCGCCTGATCGAACAGAGCGGTCTTCAAAAGCGGTGCGGTGAACACGCGCCCGGAATCCGCTTGAAGCTGTCCTAGTAGAACTTTGACGAAGGTGCTTTTACCACTACCGTTGGGGCCGACTACGCCAAGCCTCGTGCCGGGTGAGAGGGTCAGAGAAATGTTACCAAAGAGCTTTCGCCCGGCGACCGATGTGCCAACACCTTCGAGTTTTATTAGCTCTTTGGTTTTACGTTTGCTGGCGGAGAACTCCAGAGATGCGCGATCGGCTTCGAGCTTCATCCCCTGGAGATCTTTGATCATACGGTGCGCTGCGTCGATGCGGGCGCGCGATTTCGTCGTACGAGCCTTGACCCCTTGCCGGAGCCATTCGACCTCGCGACGAACCTTGTTGGAGAGCGAGCTCTGCGTCTGCTTGAGCCCTTCGAGGAACGCCGCACGGTTTTCTATAAAATCTCCGTATCCGCCAGTGCTCTCAAAGGTGCCGGATGGGTAGCGCTTGTCGATCTCGATGATTCGATCGGCTAGCCGTTCGATGAACCAACGGTCATGGCTGATGAGCACGACGGCGCACCTGATCTGCGTGAGGTGCTCCTCGAGCCATCGGATGCCATCGATGTCCAGGTGATTCGTCGGCTCATCGAGCAACAGAAGCTCCGGTTCTGCGGCGAAGGCTCGGGCTAAGGCGAGGCGCTTTCGCCAGCCTCCCGAGAGGCTCGATACCTGCACGCCGCCATCTGGGAATTCGCAGATGCCCAGTGTCACGCTGACCCGTCGAGGGATGTCGCTCTGATCTATATTGCCTTCGGCTAGCGCTCGCTCGAGCGTCTCGTTGACGCTGAGGTTGTTTTCGAAGGTGTCCTGTTGGGCCACGTATGCCACACGCAGGTCGCGACGCGAGCGGACCTCGCCTCCGTCAGTTTCGGTGATACCTGCCAAGATTCTCAGCAGGGTTGATTTCCCGGAGCCATTGGGACCTATCAGCACCAAGCGTTCCTGTTCGTGAACGACCAGGGAGAGATCGCAGAAGAGCGTTCGGCCGCCCAGTTCTTTGGTGAGCCGGGTCGCACTAGTGAGGGGAGCTGTTGCCATGAAATATCCTAGGCGACGAGGGTATCACATTTGAGTAATCTGCAGGAAGGCTTGGCGGGTGTTACACTTTCCATCTCGGCTTGGCGCACAAATCCGGTTATAGTCGCGGCATGCGGGCGCTCTTTACGGCTCTAATGATCTCTGTTTTTCTCGTGCTCCAGTATCTGGACAACCCCCGCCTTTTTTCCGCGAGCGGTCAAGCTGCGGGTGATTGGTGGCAGAGGAACTTCCAGGATAAGGAGGTGCGACTCGAAGGCCTCAAATGGTTGTCTCGCACTGAGATCGAGCGCGTTCTACCATTGGAGAGGTCGGTGGTGTGGTGGCTATTCAACGCCCCGGTCGTGCAAGCCAAGGTGGCTGAGAGTCCGTGGGTCGGTGGGGTCGCTGTCGAGCGCTGCGGTGAGAGTATGCTCTCGGAGTGGGGGTGTTTTGTCGTGTCCGTGAAGGAACGCGCGCCGCGGTTTCTCGCAGTGGTCGACGACGAGGCCTGGGTGATATCGGAGGACGGCAGTTTTCTTCTTCCTGCCGAGAGCGCCATGAAGGAGAACTCCGAGGATCGTTATCGTGGGCTGGTAACGATCGAGGGGCTCGCATCGCGGCATCAGTCGCCGGATCTCGTGCGTTCGCAGGTGGCGCTCGCGGCGACCGTGATTGAGAGCCTCGAAAAGGCGCTCAAGTTAAGGGTCAAAGGGGTGGATTTTCTCGGTAGAGGGGATGTATCAGTGTCGTTTGAACGGCTCGCTTTCCCGATCGTGTTTTCCGCTTCGCGGGATGCGGCGGTCTCTTTGCAGGAGCAAGGTGAGCGGTGTGCGAAGCTCCTTACGCAACTTAATGGAAGGTTGAACGAAGTGGACAAGATCGATCTCGCATTCTCCCAGGTGGGGGTAGTTAAGTTCAAAGGTCAGCCGCAGTAGTAGCCAGCAGCTCTTGGGAGCTTCGAAGGATGTGCGGCCAGACAATTTGGAAAAAGCCACTTGCGGGAGGGTCAAACTGCGTTTACCCTTCCACGGTAAAACCGTTTTTCTAGTAGAGAGTTCCCATGCCTACGCCAACATCGCTGATCGCCGGTCTGGATATCGGAACATCTAGCATCAAGGTCGTGGTCGGAGAGCGTACGTCAGAGGGAAAGGTTGACATCATCGGCGTCGGTACCACGGCATCGCGCGGTTTGCGCAAAGGAGTAGTGGTCAACATCGAGGGTACTGTCAGTGCGATCGGGAAAGCCGTTGCACAGGCAGAGACGATGGCGGGGTGCGAGGTCAGCAACGTGTTCGCCACGATCTCGGGAAGCCACCTCAAATCTCAAAACAGCCACGGAATCGTCGGTATCAAGAATAAAGAGGTTTCAGTACACGACATCGACCGTGTAATTGAGGCAGCCAAGGCCGTGGCAGTTCCTCTCGACCGTGAGATCTTGCACGTGTTGCCTCAGGAGTTCGTCATAGACGAGCAGGATGGAGTGCGCGATCCGCTCGGGATCTCGGGGGTTCGGCTTGAAGCGCGGGCGCACATCATAACAGGTGCAATCGCGAGCGCTCAGAATATCGTCAAGTGCGCCAACCGTTCGGGGCTCGCAGTTCAGGACATCGTCGCCGCGCCGCTTGCGGCGTCCAAAGCGGTCTTGTCGCAGGAGGAGCAGGAGCTCGGGGTGTGTCTAGTAGATATCGGCGGGGGCACCTGCAGTATCTCGGTGTTTCAGAACGGGGCGGTGAAATTTACCTCGGTTCTAGCGGTGGGGGGCAATCACATCACCAACGATATAGCTGCCGGTCTGCGAACTCCGCTCGCTGCGGCGGAGAAGATTAAATGTGACTTCGGTACCGCAGTCATATCGGGGATTAGCAAAGACGATACGATAGAGGTGCCGTCAGTTGGCGGACGTCCACCGCGCGTGCTCTCTAAGTTGATCCTCGCGGAGATAATCGAACCGCGAGTGTCGGAGATCTGCGCTTTCGTGCAGCATGAGCTCGTCAAAGCTGGATGCGAGGATGGTCTCACGAGTGGAATCGTCATCACCGGCGGTACAGCCGATCTTCCGGGTCTCGTCCGTGTAGCTGAGCCGATCTTCAACCTACCTGTTCGTATCGGTACGCCGATCGGGATAGGGGGGCTGATGGATCTCGCGAAAGGGCCGGAGTTTGCCGCCGCAGTTGGGCTGGTGCTCCACGGAGCGTCGCACGTCGGGAGTGGGCGGTCTGCTTCGGCTAAGGGTGCGGTAGGTCGTGCAGTTCAGCGGGTGGTTGGCTGGTTTACCGAGCATTTTTAAGAGAGAATGGGGGTGCCCCCCCTCTAAAAATGAAAACACCTTTTGTAAGTCTTTACTTTTCGTCCCAAAGCGGAATAATGGGCCGGTCCGGGGTCCAGTGTGTCGGCAGGAGAGCGGAACAGCGAACGCTCGGTCAGAGAACTGCGCGGGGTGAAGGCTCTGCGTTGATTCGATGAAGCGAGTAATAACTGTGTCAGATTGGAAGCAACTGGATTTCGATTTTCAAGGCAGTGCGGAGGCGGCGTGCATGGACGATACAACTGGTAAAAATCAGATCAAGAATTCGGCGTTAAACAACGCTAACATCAAGGTATTCGGAATCGGTGGTGGCGGACTAAACGCCGTCAACAACATGATCCGAAGCGGACTCACTGGAGTAGAGTTCTACGCAGCCAATACGGATGCGCAGGCGCTCGCTTCGGCGCTTCCAGAGCACAAGCTGCGCCTTGGTGACGATATCACCAAGGGCCTTGGAGCTGGCGCAGACCCAGAGGTTGGTCGTGCCGCTGCTCGTGAGAGCGTCGAATCGATTCGACAGGCCTTGAGTGGGGCCGACATGGTGTTCATCACCGCAGGTATGGGCGGCGGAACTGGAACGTTTGGTGCCGCAGTCGTGGCCGAGGTGGCAAAGAGCCTTGGATGCCTCACGGTAGGTGTCGTTACAAAGCCGTTCATGTTCGAAGGCAAGCGCCGTATGCGCAACGCCGACAAGGGTATCGAGGAGCTCAGAAAGCACGCAGATACTCTGATTACGATCCCCAATCAGCGATTGCTCTCGATCGCCGGTCGTAACACCTCGCTCTTAGACACCTTCCGCAAGGCGGACGATGTTCTTTTCCAAGCCGTCAAGGGTATCAGCGATCTGATCATCTGCGAAGGTTTGGTGAACGTCGATTTCGCTGACGTGCGCGCAGTAATGTCGGAGATGGGCATGGCGATGATGGGTACTGGTGAGTCCAGTGGCGACAACCGCGCCATCGAGGCCGCTGAGAAGGCGATCTCCAGCCCGCTTCTTGAGGACATCTCGATCCACGGTGCTCGCGGAGTTCTTATCAACGTTACGGCCTCGCCGGACGTTACACTCCAAGAGGTCAATGAAGCCGCAGAGCTCATCCACTCGGAAGCTCACGAGGATGCGAACATCATCTGGGGTATGGTCATCGACCCGAACCTCGAGGATAAGGTTCGTGTAACCGTAATCGCTACCGGGTTCGGCAGTGAGCATGCGTTCGACGATTCCTCTGTGACGGTTACTCCGATGGCTGCTCAGGTCAGTTCCGTGATTCAGTCCGGCGGTATGGACATTCCGGCTTTCGCGCGCAAGCAGAAAGAAGCCGGTGCATCCGAGGTCATAAAGCTCAAGAAGCTCTCTGTTCTCTCTACAGCAGAGGATGAGGAGAAGTTTGAGATCCCAACCTTCCTGCGCAAGTAGGCTGGCTAGGGACTGACTGTAAAGAGCCCGGGTGGTAACGCCCGGGCTTTTTTATTGGGGTTTCGAAGTAAGGGTCATCGCGGAATCGAGTGGGTAGGACTCGGTATTATCGCGACGTGAACGTGCTCGTGCACGTAAACGTGAACGTACCCGGAGGAGGAGTCACA
>JBIIOE010000104.1:0-13352 GCA_044337105.1 Bdellovibrionota bacterium
CTGCCCGTCGCGTGATGATGCCAGCAGGCGGAGCGGAAGCGGACCGCGGACTTTCTAGTCCGCTTGCTAGCAGCGTGGTGATGCCAGCAAGCGGAGCGGAAGCTCCGCGGTCCGACGTAGTCCGCCTTCTGCTCGGGGCGTGATGATGCCAGCAGGCGGAGCGGAAGCTCTGCCGCCAGCTGTGGCGCGCTCCTGCCGGATTGAGGAGGGTCATCTTAGAGTAGCCCCGTATGTTCTACAGCATCAGATCGCAATGGATCTGTAGCGCTTCGGTCTGATTCGAGTGAATCCGAAAACCTACTTCCCGAAGGCTCGTTCGAACAGCCTCGAGTAGCTTCGAGTGCTTGGCCTCGATAGCAGCGATTGTTGTGGCATGCGTCAGTACACTACGTGGCAGTAAACGTAAGAGCTTTCCGTTGTGGATGATTGCGATGTCAACGTGGGTGCCATCCTTATCATGTCCGTTGGCAGAAAAGATTGCAGGTACCTCCGAGGAACGTTGTGGGTAGCGCATAACAAAACAAATGGCTCCGATCGTGCGCATCAATGAGTGAAGTCGCCTCAGAATGAAATTCCCGGGCTCAAATGCACGCGTGATGACTAGCTGGGCTGTTACTCCCAGTCTGTCTTGCGCTTGCTGAAGACGGGTAAAAGCTTCGGGACAAATTAATACCTCCCTGTACGGCCACCTTGGCTTGACTTGAAGGTTGGAGTGATTGCCGGGAGATAGTGATAAATAGTTAGTCATTTGAGCTGTCAAAGATATCAGTGAGTGGATATTTGTACGATTGGCCGATATCTTTGCTATCCACAAATTTCACCCAAGAAGTCGGATATCGCAATAATCGACCTGGGGCTTTCCGGTAGCGTTAAATGCGTTTCTCCTGAAATAAGCACCGTACGCACGTTCTGACCGACTGGGGTTGTCGCAAAGTGGCTTTTGCCACCACGAATGAATAGGACGGGGGACGGCGCCTCAGTTATCAGTGACAGGCATCTTTCGCTTTGTGAAAGATGAACCACAGATCGTGCCGTTTCGTAAAAGCAGCTTGCGTCGGTTCTGACCCCTCGCTTCAGCAGCTCAGGAAATCTGGACTGATTGAATTGAGCGAAGGTCATATCTGCTACCCGACGACTTTCACCACAATCCTGCAGCCGCAGGTTTCCCTCTGAGCAAATCAATCCCAAGATCCGGTCTGGTATACGCTCAAGTAGCAGAGCGCCCAGCATGCCTCCTAAGCTGTGGCCGTACACAGCTACTTTGCCGATACCGAGGGCGTCAAGAAACCCGACCAAATGGTCTGTCTGGCGCTCTAAAGTGAACAGACGATCATCAGGTATCCGAGAATCGCCAAACCCAGGTAGATCAGGAACAATAAGCCGGATCCCTCTCAGCAGCGGAGACTCAAGGTGGGGGAGATACGATTCCTTGCTTCCCTGGATTCCATGTAAGCAAAGAAGGAATGGGCTTCCCTCGCAAGTGTCGAAATACGCCACACCTGAGTTAGCCAGCTCCTGGTATCTTGTAGTGCTATCCTGTTGTGGCATACGTGATCGTAGTGTCTGGCTCAGATGTTGAGTCTCTCTCTCTCTCCTTCAGGAATGCAATCAGCTCACTGACGCTCGAGTAATTAATAAAGACTGCCTGCGACCCCCTCCTAGAATGGAGCTGCGACAGGATGGACGCAAAGTCATCGGTCATCGCAGGATACGTCTTGTAGGTTACATCTACACCGGGCTCCTTGGGTTGACGTTTGAATGCCTCAGTGATGCCGACAGGGAAAGCTGAGTCGGCTGTCAAAACCATGATACGTGAGATCTTAAGCTTTGAAAGTCTTTGCGCGATGAGCTTCACACCTAAGTCATCGCTTGGGTACAGATTGAAAACATTTCGCCCATCACCGGTGATCTCTCGGCCTGATGCGAGCACCGAAACAACCGGAATGCCTGCTCTCTGAAGAACTGGAATAGCCGGCATGATTGATTCCACGCATGCAAATCCCAATACCGCTCGGACTTCCTGCTGCACGAAGTAGCTCGATGTGGCTGCTCCTCCCTTTCCCGAACATTGGTCGTCCTGGATGTCCAGTTGAATGTTGGTATCGCCGAAGTGGTCGCGGGCAAACAGCAGTACGTCCTTGATGTCTTCCCCGAACACAGCAGACTCACCGGTCAACGGGGCAGCGACGCCTACCGAGATCGTCGGGTTCGCCCAGGCTTGAAAGGGTAGGGATAAACTCGCTACCAACGAGATTAGTACTGATAAGTGTACTTGCTTCATTTGACTGTATCGAACGAAATACCCAGCGAATGTAACGCTTGCGTGAGGGCGAAAGCCCTTGATCTGATGGGAAGATCTCATTAGCTGTGCAACTGTGCAACTGGCAGAGGAACCTAACCTCCACCTTCGTAGCAGGGAGGGGATTGGCGTCCCTAGAGCGCTCACTATCGATGATAGCGAAGAAAGTCTTCGTGAAGCCCACTTTGAAACCACGTGTAGAGGGGATTCAGGCGTAGTGTGGCCGAGCGGCTCGGTGCTGTGCCGTCGAAGAAGATATGAGGATAGGGGGCAAAAGGCTTTAACGCCTCGGTATCGAACAATCTCTGCAGCCCAGGATATTTGCACAGGTCGATCACCTCGAACGACGCATTCTTTGCGCCCGCTCGCTCCAGTGACTCAGAAAACCACCTACCATTCCCCCAATGGGACCTTCTGTCATGAGTACGCTGAGATATGAAGAGGCATTGAGCCGCGGCGTGGCTGCCACGCGCGGATAGATACGCGGTCACATCTACATAGAAGTTCGACAAGCTCGTCCCGTAATCACAAAAATCGACGAGGACGATAGACCGCCCTTTTATCGCCTCCTCGTGCGGGAAGAAGCGATCGAGGTGATCGAAAAGTTGTTGTCTCAATAAAGGAAAGGGCAGCACATCCTTGATTAGTCGGCGCCCCGACTCTCTGTATTCGTATCGCTCTCCAAGTGAATAGGGAGGGAGCTCTATCTTCGTCTGAGAATAGCCCGAGAGCTCCTTTGGAAGATAGTGACGGAAGGTATACTGATTGTAGGAGAGGGGAACGTGAAACGCACAATTCGCCTCCATTTCGTTGAGATTAGCGATAAGTGGAAACGGGCTTCGACCTAGCCCTATGAAAACATTTTCGCTAGCAGGAAATGAAGCCAGTACTCTGTCGGTGAGCCTTTGCAACTCCTTAAAATCAAGTTTTCTATGCACATCCTGTAAAGAGCGGCAGCTTACGAGGAAGGGCATGTAGTGTCGGATAACCGGAGACGCAAGAAGCGTTCGTAGTATGCTGTTCGGTGGAGGTGGGCTCGTTTCCTGCAGTGAAAAGTACGCGGAGCTGAGCCCATCCTTGCCGGCATCTGTAGGAATCCCTCGTTGTGTAGGGGTCGACGACGGAGACGAAGTACGTGATTGCTCCGGATGTGGTTTTTGATTCAGCACGCCTGGGATTATACGCGCAGCGCCTCCCTTATGAAATCGCGCAGGGGATAGTAAGTCCGATTCACTGAGTGCAAGTATTTGATTCTAGGTGATTTAGAGCTTGGCTTCGCCTAGCTTAGAGTGATAGCACCCCTGGCAAAGCGGAAGCAGACCGCGGACTTTCTAGTCCGCCTTCTGCTAGGAGCTTGATGATGCCAGCAGGCGGAGCGGAAGCTCCGCGGTCCAATTTAGTCCGCCTTCTGCTAGCAGCGTGGTGATGCTGGCAAGCGGAGCGAACCGGACCGCGGACTTTCTAGTCCGCCTTCTGCTAGGAGCTTGATGATGCCAGCAGGAGGAGCGGAAGCTCCGCGGTCCAATTTAGTCCGCCTTCTGCTAGGAGCTTGATGATGCCAGCAGGAGGAGCGGAAGCTCCGCGGTCCAATTTAGTCCGCCTTCTGCTAGCAGCGTGGTGATGCTGGCAAGCGGAGCGAACCGGACCGCGGACTTTCTAGTCCGCCTTCTGCTAGCAGCATGGTGATTGCTAGTAGGCGGAGCGGACGCTCCGCGGTCCAACTCATTCCGCCTTCAGCTAGGAGTGCGGTGATGCTAGCAAGCGGAGCAGAAGCTCCGCCGTCCAGCTTTCACTGGTTGATCGAGGGAGACATGCCGAGGCGCGCAGTCTGCTTATCCTCAGTGCCTAATCGCCAAATCCCAGGTCCAGGGTCGCGTCGACTCCTATTTGAACGATCCGGATCCGATTCTCAGCTCCAGCCCACGACTCAAGGTACTTGATCTCCCTGTCCTCGAAGCGGAAGGCGCCATTTACGGGATCGTCAAATGTCATAGTTGAGAGGGTCTGGCTGAGAGGCCCCTCCTGGCGGGTGGCCTGCGCGACAGCACAGAGGGATGCGAAGGTGTACAGAACCGCATACTCTCCAGTTTTGGGCTCTCCGAAGCGCTCACGGAATCTCCCGAGCAGTCTCGCGGCCTCTGGTGTACGTTCGAGGCCTGATGCGACAGGCTCGACATAGATTATGCCGGTTGCCGCCTTACCGGCCATGGATCGAAACTTTCGGCTCCCGGGCATGGCGCTTCCGAATATCTGGATTGAGCCAAGAGCCTCTCTCGATAGTTGGACAAATCGAAAGAAGCCCTCTTCGTCCTGAGTATTGATAAAAAGAGCGTCAAGCTTGCTTTGAGAGAACGCGTCGAGCGCTTGTCTGGTTTCAGTAGGGTCTGCCAGGTGGCTGTGCGTTGTGATTTTGCACGAAAGCGCCTCGATTCCCCGCCGAGCAGCATGTTCCATAACAGACGTCGCACAGTCCCAGGAATAAGCGGTATCCTCACTGAGCACACCGATCTTGGTTATGCCTTGCGAGCTCATGTATTTCACCAGTAGCTTCGCCGAATGAGCATCGCTGGGACGAGCACGAAATATTTGTGGGAATCGGTCAAGTTTTGGGGATGTCGCCATTGGGGAAAGCGCTACTAGCCCGGTATCGCTGAGCGCTGAGGAGGCTGATATCACCTCGTCGCTCGTCGGCAGGCCAACGATTGCGATTGCTCCTGCCTTGTGGAGTTGGCGAATCGTCTCGTCAATCCGAATCGACTGAGCTCGATTGTCTTCTACCAACAACTCTCCTTGAAGGCCAAGAAGCTCCCAGGCCACAGTCGCCGCATTCCAGACATCTTCGCCAACGCTCCGAACATCACTGTCGTTTGGCGAACCTACCGTGAGGGGAACCGAGATACCGAGGACTATGGAGGGAATACTCATACGTGTTCTTATGTGTGTCAGATAAATTGGCGATAGGTCTGCGATTTGTTTGTACCTTAGGGAAGCGCGGCAAAACCTACCCCATAGTCTCACTTTTGAAATAACCACGTGAACGTGCTCGTGCTCGTAAACGTGAACGTACCCGAAAAACTTGAAGTTTTTGTTTCGGGTACGTTTACGTTCACGTTCACGAGCACGTTCACGTGCGAGGAAACATAGGTTTTGCCCCGCTTCCTTAGGGAAGCGCGGCAAAACCCCTCCCTGCTGCGAAAGTGGATCCTAAGAAGAATCCGTCTCAATTACCGGCACGTCTGGCAGGAAAAGCTCGGTAATGACTCGTATGCGGAGATCGCTCTCGGCCCGACTTTTGGGATCGAGCAGCAATAGCCCTTCAAGGCTGTGAGTCTCGGCATGGAGCGACCGTAGCTTCTCTAAGTGTAGGAAGTATTGCTCGAGATTTTCACCGAGACCCTCCCACGATGGCAGAGTGACCGCGGTTTTAAGCCCTAAGCCATGGATGATCGCAGTAAGGTCAAGCCATGAGCGAGGGTCGTAGCTTGGAGCACATTGTCCCTTCACAAGTAGGTGTCGAGATAGCTCGACGCAGCCTTTAACCCCAGATGCCAAGATCTTAGCGGATGCTACAAGAGGCAGCGTGCCAAGCCTCTCGGACAAGAGCAGGATGTCGTGAATAGAGATGTAGGTGGCCACACGCAGGGCTAGATTTCGAAGTGCATCCAGGGCTGCATCGAGGTCGGCTGATGATGTGCAGCCGGAGAAGAGGAATACATGCCGTTCCTCGGAGGTGCACTGAGAAAGAGTAGTGCGGAACGCCGCGGTGTTTTGCCATGAGTGGACACAGAGCCTTACTCGCGATGGGCGGCCTGTTTCAGATGTGAGGCTCTGCCGAACGTTTGCTAATTCCGCCGTCGGTGCTTGGTTGTACAGGATTATTGCATCCTGAATCGAGAGCGGGATACCTAACTGAACTTCACCGATGATAGTTGGAGCATCCCTCTCTGTTGGGGCCGTCACGTGCGGAGCACCCGCTAGTTGCTGACGCAAAATCACATAGGGTGTATGTGGGATGAGGCGATGCTTAACTCCTAACTCACGGAACTTCTCTAGCCCGTTCACCATAAAGGAGTCGAAGTGGAAGCGTCGGTGCTCGTCTACGAACTCAACCGCCACATCGGTGTCGATGCCGTACTCATGGGCGTACAGCCGTGCTAGGTCGGCTTTTATGTGAATGCCGCGATACATGGCTGCGCAGATCTCGGCCATCGCATCTTTTGATATCGTTCCGGGGCGCGCCGCCCATACGAGAAAAGGGGACGGGCAGTGGGTGTGTCGATACCATTCGCTCGCAAGGTCGATCGCAATTGGAAAATCGCACAGTGTGCGAGGTGGGATATCGTGTAACATCAACACCCCTTCGTAGTTTTGAAGACACGAAAGGATGTCGTGGCGATCGTGTCGGATAATCTGCGGTGAGCAGTGCCAACGCTCCCGAAGGAGAATCTGAAGAATCGCTAACGATGTGCGCGAAGAGCTGTAGACGTGTATCTTCTTAAGCTCCTGGATCGTCTGCTTGGCGTAGAGAATCATACTCCCGGATCGTTGACGACAGCCCATGCCAAACCTGAGTGTTGCGTACCCCCCGTGCGTAAAGAAATCGAAGAGAGGGATGAGCGCCAAATCTACTTCGCGTTCGTGCAGCAATCGAGCACACTCCTTTGGAGTGGCCTGGCAAAACGAAACAAAAGGGAGCTCTTCAAGAAGGCGGTACGGGACCCCAGCAATGTGAGCGTTGTTTGCTATCCTGATTATTTGTAACAATTCGGAACTCATACAGACTCGCGCGTGCTGCTTGCGCATAACTCCCGAGCCTAACGCCTCTCCGGTCTCGGTGTCACGCTGGTCGTGGATCGCTTGCCTTTATCCTTTGCCTCGTGATAATCGACAGACGTTGTCATTCGGCGCGTTTGTCGTCTGTCTGGCCGCTCTTGAACGTTATCTTATCCTTCACATGCAGCCGAGCAAAGTCCTCGGTACGTAATCTGTCCGCGATCACGATTCAACTTGATCGTTGGCGTCGCATTCCACGCATTGAAGAGCAACGTAGAGAGTGGTTCAAATGGGTAACCTGTCCCGTAGTTCTCACAACAGTTCCTCGCACAATCTTCACAACTCAGAAGCTCCTCGGTTTCCTCAACTGGTCGTTCTTCAGCCTGAGCCTGGCCTGAACAAGCGGCTTCGTGATCTTCAGACGCAATTAGACGCAGGTGTATCAGCCTACGGCGACTCAGAGTTGGAGCAGCTTGCTAACCGTGTGCGCGAAAGCGTTCGAGCGTTGCAAGATAAGCCTTGTGACCGTACGGTGGCGGTTTTCCTCGGCATGCCTGGAGTTGGTAAATCAACTCAAGCAGCTCTCATCGCCGCGCACTTTCAGGCTCCGCGATACCACCTCGGTCGCTTCTCTACGACGGTCGAACTGCCGCCGGAACTTCGCGGTCGCGTCGATGCGCAACGTGCTTCGGGAAACCTCGTTGAGGGGCTTAGCGATCTCTTCCTGGACACAGTGGCTGCTTCAAGTAGTGATGTAGTTGTTCTTGATGGATTCCCCCGTGCACCAGCCGACGCGGTAAGGCTCCTTGATTTCGCGGAGAGGCACAGGTGGAGGCTGGTCGTTGTTTCCATGTGCTTTGAAAGGGGTGAAGAGGCCTTTGATTCTCTTAACCGCCAGATAAGTCGTTATCAGAGTAGATTCACCTCTGAAACCCCGATCCAAGAGCTCGAGCGGTTCCTGAATAAGGTCGAGCGGATGGTTGACCATTCCGCGCCTGCTATCAGTGTCTTGGAGCGAGGCGGCTGCGAGGTGCATAAGATAGTCGTTGGAGATAGAGACCTCGCCGACATCAACTGTCAGATACATAGTGCCATTCGAACCGGCTTCAGTCACATATCATGGGACTCGAGAATTCTTCATGAAGTCGAGTCCGCGCGGATTGCAACGGGAGTTGATGCCGCTTTCGTCGCATGTGGGGCATTTTATCGGCCCTTCTTCAATAACCGATTCGGTCCCCCAAGTGATCCGGCAGACGTGCATGTTGGGGTGATGCAGCCGCACGATGCTACAACAATGCGAGATCAGCTCGCTGCGCAATGTAGTCAGATACGATTCAAGGTGCAGCCGGTTCCTCAACTCTTGGAAGCTCTATTCGATACTAAGCTCACGGAGCTCTCTCCCGTTCAAGTCTTGCAGGCCTCGCCTATGGTGTGGCTGCAGGGGGCCGTACGCATGGAGCAGGGGAGGGTTAACGTGATGACGACTCCGGAATGTTTGAGCGATCTTCGAGCCGGCATACTGAGGCTCGATGAAGAGATCCTTTCGTCGTTCACACCGGAGGTTCAAAGCACGGTTATCGAAAAGGCTTGTCGAAGTGCTCGCCAGCTAGTCAGTAGTTATAGCGGATTGCGTCTCGTCGGAGCGCTTGCACGGGCCTACGAGCAAGTATACGGAGAGCATATTCCGATCCCCTATTGCGCCGACCCTGTCTCTGTTGAGACGCAGGTTCTTTCCAAAGAGCAGGAGCATGGGGGACGCTCGCACTGGAAGGTAGGGATCTTGCCGGAGGAGTGTGCCAGCGCAGAGCGAGCGATGAGGTTTATTCTTGCGCTCCCGCGCACAGTTACGGCAGTGCCGATACCCGCTCCGGCTAAAATGCCGGGGCTCTTAGGTGAAATTCAGGATCTCAAGCGCACCTTTAAAGATGAGTACGCATCGCATCAAGGCAAGGCAGATGATTCGTACAAGCGGATTCATCCTGCTCCTGCTGGCTACGCAAGCTGGCTGCATTTTGTTTGCGAGCAGGGTTCGGATGCGCAGTGGCGAGAGTGGCTGCTCAATCAGTGGAAAAGCAGCCATCCGTATGCAGGTAGGGATCCTTGGGTGACGGCAGTGTTGGGGCTCGATGTTCAAGACGCCATGAGTCGATCGGGTATACCGCATGCGTCCAATTTGGGCGGCAAGCAGAAGCAAACGCATCGCGGTGTGTCGCTATCTCTCCACCTCTTGTGGTCGGCGCTTTCGTTGGATACTGGGCCGACTGTCGAGGCGATGCGGCGCTGTAATGCATCGAAACACGACATTGAGCAGGTTAGAGGTGGTATGCGACTCGGGGCACTGGGTCATGACCTCGGTAAGCTTGCCGGGGAGGCTGCCGTCTATACACCGGGAGTTCACGGAGTTCTTGGGCAGAGAATATGGGATGAGGTTCGTCCCCACTGGGTCGGCGATATCAGCAATCAGATTGCTCGATGGTGTGTTGGATATCACGACCTTCTCGGGCGACTATCGCGCGGATTGACCGAGAAGATCCTTCCCGAAGGAACACAGGAGAGAGGGGTTGCTAGGTTCGATATACATCTGCCTCCTTCTTATAGAGGGGCGTACGATCCCTCGAGCATCAGGACGGTGCTCAAGCAGCTTCCTCTGCCGTATGACGTGTCCTTACTCGTTTGCAGAGATATCTGGAGGTCCGATGTTGCTGCAGTGCCAGGGTTGCGCTGGCTTCTGCCTGCGGCCGAGTATCTCATAGAAGTGGTCAGGTCGAGGAATCCCGAGCACTGAAGGGAATAACGCACACGGTGCCTGTAGAAAGAAAGTAGAGGTTGGTTGGGTGTTCATAGCAAGAGAGAGCGATAGCCGCTGCAGGCAGTAGGTGCGACTTCTCCTGCTGGAGCAAGGACTATGCGCTGATGGGGGCGGGGGAGTAGCTCAACTCTGTTGGAGAGAGGGTTGAAGTAGTCGCCGTTTTTCGGCCAGGTCGAGTTGCTGCTAAAAGAAGCTCATCGCGTTCTCGAGTAGAAACTGGCGAGCATGGAGATGGCGTAGGACCTTGTTTTGCCCTATAAATCGCACCTTTCTAGGTGCTCGTGCAAGCTCACGTCGGCATAGTACCGAGTCCTACCCACTCGATTCCGCGATGACCCCTAATCTAATCGTAGGTCCGGATGATTGGCACAGGCTGGTATTTTTCGGAACATGATCCAGATTAAGTGCGACATTTTGTCGCGTTGACTTCTGTATCCCCTCAACCTAGTCATGCACAGGAAGGTTTTTTTATCCTCCTTTGAAAGGAACGAGCATGTTGTACCCCGGTTGTCCCCTTTGTCAGGGGGCAGTTGCCGCCCTGCTCGGTCTCGTTATCGGGCCGGCAGGTGCCGCTGTGGCCAGGAAGGATCCCCTGTGCATGGGGATCTTTTTCGTTTGGATGCCCCTTGCGGGGTTCCAGGCGCTTGGCCATTACCAAGGGAACTGGAGTTTTCTCCAGTTCCTTCTCATCGATCGACTCTTTATTCCGGCGTGGCTTCACGCGGGATTTGGGTTGATCCTCCTCTTCCGTGTGTTTCACGCATGGAGGCAAGGAAAGGTTGACAAACTCGCCGCTGCCGCGAAAGCGATTGCGAACGAGTAAGGTTCCCTGACTACCCCAGGCTCATTAACCAGGAACTTCTTCGGGTAGTGCTGAAGTTCCAAACCTTTACTCTGTAGAGACAGATAGCCGTCATGCCTTCACCAGTCACGCACGCTCCCCTCCAAAAGTTCGCGCAGCCCACCGTCGTCGTGGTTTCAGGGTGGGGTGGTTCAGGAAAAACCAAAACGATCGGTCGAGCGTTGCAAGGACTCACTCACAATATCACGGAAGTTGGTGTGATCATTAACGAGCGAAATCAGGGCTCCGTCGACATTGACCTTGCGCGCCTCCCGAAGGGCTTTGAAAAATTAGGGCTCCATGGTTGCGCGTGCTGCTCGCAACTCTCTGATGTCCTGGCGGGAATTGGAGCATTTAGGGAACGGGGACGAAAGTTGACCTTCATCGAGCAGTCGCCGCTCTCAATCACGAGTGACATAACGAATGCCTTGCGACAGCGTCGGTACGACAATATCGTCGTTTTTGTGTTTAATCCGGCCCAATTTCAAAACGCTCCGGCTACTCATGTTCAAGGAATTCGAGACGCCGATGTCGTCCTGATTACTCACCACCAACCCGGAAGTGAGGCTGCTAAGAGAGCTGAGCGAATTATCGCCACTGCTCGAGGAGATCTCTCGCCTGTGCCGGTTGTGGTGGATAACAATCCTCATCGTCCCTTTCCAGCGCCGCTGTGGCAATCGATGCTTGCGATGCGGCGACCCGCCAAGGGGGGCGTGCTGGGAGCCATGGCGGGCTTGTTTGGAGGAGGCTCAAAGACCTCCTCGGATTTTCAGGAGGAGCGAGCCGCTTTCGTTAAAAATTACTCTGAGATAACCGTTCGACCGTATGCGACAGACGCGCTCGCCATCCTGAATGGGGTGAAGGCGCTCGCTCAGAAAGGGGTTGAGCTCTCGCGTGTGAAGGGCTCCCTTGCGAATGAGGTCGAGATCGATATCATCCAAGAGGGGGATCGCTACAAATTGGAGCCGGGTGGTGGCGTTGAATCTGGTGGCTACCTCTCTCTGCGGTCCTTTAAGGTTCAGCTCAGCAGCCATACTGGCTTAATCGCAGCTCACCTTGGAACAGGTGACAGTAGTCCGAGCTTCGTTCAGCAGGTTGTTGCTGGATATCCCCAAGAGGCCGATCTTGCGAGGTCTATTGCCTCAGGGAATGTACCCTTCGGCTTTGAGTCGGATCGATTCCTTACTGACTTGCGAATAATCTTACCGTTCATTCAATACATACCGGATTCTGACCGACAGGAAGAGCTCGGAAACGCATTCGTCGGCGCGCTCAAGGGAAGTATCGAGACACGGCTTGCCCTCCTGAAGGCGCTGCACGAGCCTTCGATTGAGCCACGACAGAAAGCTATCGGGCTGTTCAACGCCTACTACGCTCTTACAGACATCCTCTGCGATCCTAACTTGCAGATGTTCGCAGAACATCAAACTACAGCAATGCTTTTCGCGGCCATGAAGGAGATGAATCCCGCCGCCGGAGTCATCTCAACGGTGGGGAAGATACCAGCTCTTCGGTTTGAAGGTCGTAAAGATCTCGCGCGAGACGAAGTCAGGCTATTCGCTCAGACGTTGAATCGAGCAAAGGACTTCGGCTATATCGACCAGGACGCCATAGACGCGACCTACTCCTCTCTTTACAAAATGAGTGATCCAATTTTTCAGACACATAAGGGAGCACTTCGTTCATAGTTTTTTATCGCGATAGCGTATGCCGTTCGATTTCAAGCAAGTTCAGCAGGCACCTGACACCCTTCATTTCCGGCCCTGTTGTCATGGGCTCGTTGAAATTTTGAACGGGCTTGCCGCTAGTATTCGTGAAGGCAACACCGATGCTAAGACGGCCAAGCAGAGCATACTAGAAGCTCTTCAGAAATCTCCGTCTACGGTGACCGCCCAGGATGCGTTAGACCTGAAAGCAGCACTTGGCGAACTCAACGGTGCTATGGCGTCCAAGCCAGACTTTTCAGAGACGCAGAATGCGGTCACTCTAGCTGAAACCTACGTTAGCTTGCATATAAAAGCCGCAGAAGCCGGAGCGCGCCCGACGCACCAGCAGAGCCAGGAGCTTGGACAGATCGCGGTGAAGCTTCAGTCCCTTGTAAACGAGCACGCAGTTGGTTCGAATATCAGTCCTTCTTTCTCTCAGATTACGGCTCACGCCGAAGGTTTTATCAAGCAGGCACAGGAGGCGAATCCCTACTTTGGTCTTAGCATGGCCAGCTCGCAAACATCAGAGGCCTCACTTCGGTCTTCTGAACCTGCAGCAAAAGGAGCCGGGGACGAGAGTAGAAAGGAACCGATGGCTGCGCTGCGATCGTCTCCGACGACCGAAGCCTCAAAGAATCCAGAGGTCGCCTCGAAAGAGCGGTCACCCGAGTCGAGTAAGGCAGCGACTTCTGAGGTCGCTAAGTCTGCGACTGCTGAGATCCGCTCAGAGCTCGGTCGTATCTCGACTAAATCGCAGGTTGAATCGGGAGTAGTCGATGCACAGCGGCAATCTGCCCCCAACGAGTTGCCTGCCGTCGCCACAGTGACGAGGGTAGTCTCGACCAGTGGGCCATCTCCGACACCAGCGCTGCAAAACAAGTCTTTTAGTCAGATCCTCTCAAAAGATAGCGTTGCCATGCACTC
>JBIIOE010000012.1:0-49358 GCA_044337105.1 Bdellovibrionota bacterium
AGTCTACCTCGATCTCAAAACAAAGACGAGTCAGATCCGACGCTTTCGAGCTGGATCTGGCACAAATGCGCCTCCGGTAGTCCTCGCTGCGGCCGCTCCGCGTGCGGGTGATGTGCCTCTGGTGGTTTCATTCCGCAGCGAAGGCACATACGATCCGGATGGTGAACCCCTTTCGTATGCGTGGGATTTTGGCGACGGCACTTCCTCCACGCAACCCAATCCGCAGCATGTGTATGGTCAGGTCGGTACCTTCAACGCCAAACTTACTGTATCAGAGGTCAACGATCCATCCACAACCACGACAGCTAATATCACGATTAGAACCGGAGTCACTCCACCGAAGATATTTATCGACTCCCCGGCACCCGGTGCTCGGTTCTCCATCGGCGATGCCGTCAACCTGTCAGGTCGAGCCGAGGGAAAAGGAAATGTCACCCTGACGTGGTCCGTTCTTCAATTGCACAATCAGCACGAGCATCTTGTGACTGAGATCCCCGGCCCGACAGGAGCCTTTCAAACCGAGGAGCACTCGGATGATACCGCATACAACGTATGTCTCTTGGCCCGAGACGACTCGGATGTTACGGATCAGAAATGCGTAGTCGTGCGGCCTCTCGCGACAAACTACACCTTCGCAAGTTCGCCAGTCGGGGCAACGATCACCTACGTTGATGAGGGGCGTGACGTGTTAGCACCGTATCTAGCCAAGCCCGTGGTGAATTCGTATCAGACCATAGTGGCAGCGGCAGAGCATCTGGGACGACCTTTCGAACGCTGGAGCGATGGCGTCACGACTCGCGAGCGATTCTTCGTCGTAGGCAAGGAGGCTAAGGTGTTTACCGCCGTATACGGAAACCAGCCGCCACTTGTGTCTTTTAAGCAGTCCCGCATCGGTAAGCGAATACCGGTCAAGGTCAAGTTCGATGCAGGCGCATCAAGTGATCCTGACGGTGATCATCTTCGATTCACGTGGCGCTTCAGCGATGGTTCGAGAGCTTCAGGGCCGGTCGTTTTGAAGACCTTTACCAGGCGAGGGAGGTACAGAGTAACCCTCTCGGTAGTGGACAAAAGGGGCATGCGATCACAGAAGAGGTTCTTCGTAGCCGTAGGTTCGTCGCGCGTGAGCCGGCCAGGAGCGAGATCTCGATAGCACTAGTTACACCGAAGGAGATCATGACTCCTTCGCGTATCGTCATACTGGTTGATTCAGATCAGCGCATTTTTTGTTACACGCTTTAAGCTCTCGATATACACCGGTGCCCTTAGTTCACGGCAAACATGCTCCCCCTGTCAGGGAACTAAAGGAGAAACGCACCCGGAGTTAGAGGATTGAATAATGGGAGCTCAGAAGGAGAACTATGAAGACAACATGGAGAGTTATGTCGACGCTTACCGTCATGGCGAGTGTGTGCTTTGCGCATAGCGCTCGAGCGGAGATACTCGTGCGTTCGGGGCAGGGAGAGACTGCGGCGAAGCTTCGGCCGACCGTAAATCTGTTTCGAGCCGATTTAGGTGGGGGGGCGATCATCGGAGAGGATGGTTCGTTCGAGGGGGTGCGACGTGAGATAAGCTGGGATGGAGTGGGGGCTTTTAATGCTCCGCCGAACGAGCTACCTGCGGACTTCTTCAATGTAACGAGCCCGCGCGGTGTCGTGTTGTCATCGCCTGGAACGGGCTTTCAAGTAAGCTCAAAGATATCCGACAATACCGGACTCGCACCACTTTTCGGACACATAAATCCCGCATACACGAACACCTTCCTGCCGTTTAGTGGAGAGCGTGTTTTTACTGCGCTCGATGCAAATGTGGTCGATGTGGATTTCTTCGTTCCGGGAACCACTAAGCCGGCATATGTCAAAGGATTCGGAGCTGTCTTTTCCGACGTTGATGTAACTGGCTCCACGATGATGGAATTCTTTGATCCGGCCGGGGCCTCTCTCGGTGCATTCGTTGTACCGTCAGGAGTTCCAGCAGTCGGTCAAACCACGCCAACGTTCTCATTCTTTGGTGTTTCCTCCTCAGATCTCAAAATTGGACGTGTTCGAATTACCAGTGGAGCAGCCGCTCTATCGGCGACCGTACTGGACGAGCCTCCGACTCGTGATCTGGTCGTGATGGATGATTTCATATACGCAGAGCCGCAGGAGGCTGGTGTCGGCGCTCCAATTACGGTCTCGGCGCCAAACGGCGGTGAGCAGGTCGGGTTGAATGAGAATCTTGCGATTCGTTGGACTGCAGGGGATGTTTCGAGCACGGTAAGGATCGAACTTAGCAGAAACAACGGGGGTACATGGGAGGTTCTGACCGATTCGACACCTGATGATGGAGAGGAGATGGTTACGATTCTCGGCCCTTCGACTGCGCAGGCGCTCGTTCGAGTAACCTCGAATTCGAATGCTTCCTCGACGGACACGAGTAACGCTCTCTTCACCATAGGCACGCCAGCGGTCGACGGAAACCCAACTCCACGTCCTACTCCGTCTCAGACTCCAGGGGTCTTGGCAAAGGCCGACATAACGGTGCGCTTCTCCAAGGTCTCACTAGTACAGACGCGCGGAAGGGCTCAATTGGTGGGAACTATGGAGGTATCTAATAATGGTACTCAGCCCACCAAGCCGTTTGTAATAGACGTGTTTGGCACGAGTAAGAGAACCGTAGGTGCCGGCGCATGGATGCTGTCACGGACGACATCTCCTGCGTTGTCGGCAGGAACTAGCAAAACTATCTCGTTCCGGTCGAGCGTTCCCAATGGGGTGCGGAAACTGAATGTGATAGCGGAGGTTGATGCAAGTGGTACTACCGAGGAGTCTGACGAGGGCAATAACACGACCAGCGTGCAGGCAACTCGTACAAATAGCCGAGGCAGTGGCCCGAGTGCCCGATAACGTTACTTATCGGTCAAATAATGACCGATACCTGGGGCGGGGTTTCCCCCGCCCCAGTCTTGTCATCAGTAGTTAATCTGCACCTGCAGCGCGAGGCGCGACCCGTCGGTCAGATTGTCATACGGGAAGCTATTGCTGTTGGTACGGTCGAGCGAATAGGTGTACATCGCCGTGAACTCCACCTCTTTCCATGGGCTGAACTCGACTCCGAAGTCCCACTCGTTGATGAGAACAGACGGTGCGTTACGTCCGAACTTACGAGCTCCATCGAAGTACTGCCAGCGCACGAACGGAAAGAGCGTTCCGATTGAGCGATCGATCTTTGCGTTCACTTGCAGGTAGCCTCCCTGCATGTATTCGTCATCGATCGTCGTGTAATCCTCGCTGAGGGTTGGGCTTCGTCCGATGTTCCATTCCGCCTCGAAGCCTATCGGTTGTGGATACACAATGGTCGAGAAGCCGAGCCGCTGATCCGTAACACCTTCGGAGTCGAATGTGGGCACGGTCTCGACATCTGCACCATCGAGTTTGTACCCCTTGGTGCGTGGTACGAACTTTCCTGTGTAGGCTTGAATGCCGGTCTCGAAGAACTGACCGTTGTCGAGCTTGAACGGGTATGCAGCGCGAATAATAGTGTGCAGCGAATTGTTCAAGTCGCTGCGATTTGGTCCCTGGCCGCTGTAGGCCCCTACTCCTAACACACCATAGTCCCCCGAGCCCTTGAGCCCCGATCTGACGAGGTTGGCGTATCGGTCTCGGATCTCTTTTGGAGCCCAGTAAAAGAACGTTCCGACATCGCGCTCGCTCTCTGCAGCGCTGTTGATGGCGTCAGGACGCTCCATCGGTCCTCGGTTCTGACTCGATTGAAGATTCACGAATCCAAACGGTATCTTGGACTGTCCCACACGGAGCCTAAACTCCTTTTTCTCGTCGAAGGCGATGTCTCCATACAGGTCTCGCAGTTGCATCCCGAAGTCCCCATCGGACGGACTCCCGTTTACTTCACCTTGTGCGTAGAGATACAGGTGTTCGCTTGCGTCTCCACTCAGGATGAGTCGGCCTCGACGGATCAAGAACGACTGATCGGGTGCCACCGTTCTGTCAGCAGGATGAAAGAAATCCGCCCCTTTGTGGCTCCACAGATCGGTGTAACGTAGCTGCGTGTATCCACGAATCGAGAATTTGTCGGCCCATGTGAGGTCTGAAGAGCTCGGCACGGGAGCTGCTGCCGGTGAATGAGACACGGACCTTTTTCCCGGTAGCGAGGTCGCTCCGTCCGGGGTAATCACGGCAGTGCCCAGCCTTGTTCGGCCCGGTCCCGGCTCTGCAAAGATCTGCTTGGTTTTAGAGTCGACGTACAGCTCAGTTGTTTGCGCGCTTACTTGCCGAGGGCTGCTTGCGCACAGTACAGCAAAGCAAGCAGCAAGGTATAATCGTTTTCTCACAGTTCTACTCCCTACTATGATCTAGCCGAGCGCATTAAGTCTACGACTTGCATGTTCGAGTCAAATTAGATTGTGCTAACAAAAAGCTGGGATAAATGAAGGAAAATGTTGGCCGCATGTGCTCATACGATGCTAACAGTTGCGCTATCTGTTCAGAACCTATGAAGGTTGTTTCCTCGTCGAGAGCTGCCGGAAAGAATGTCGGGGCTCCAGGATATGCAGAAGAGGGTGTGCGAGTTAGCTCGCGCTCGTGAATTATTAACATAAGCTGCACAGTAGGCTAACGTTCGACCGGGCGCGCGCTCCGAATCGCTGTTTGTATTTTGGCGTTCGTCTGGAGAGTACTATAAATGGGTGTCTCTGCGAGGGGGAGAGTGTCGAAAGGTGAATTTGATGCTCACAGATTTCTAACCGAGCGGAGTGCAGCCTTTGCACTGGATCGATGCTATAGGGTGACCAAATGCCGGTGACTCGTGAAGTTTCGCACTGGATGAAAACGTTACATTTTATTGGGAATGAGTAATGAATACGAGAACCACGTCATTATGGAGCGCTCCTTTGAGCCTCGCGCTGGGAGTTTTAGCAGGGGCACTTGCAATCCCTGAGTGCCACGCAGCACCTTCCGCAAGCGGCACACTTCGTATCGACGGTTCAAGCACCGTGTTTCCGATTACCGAGGCTGTAGCCGAAGAATTTCGAGCCGTCGAGCCAGGTATTCCGGTCACGGTCGGAGTCTCGGGCACAGGTGGTGGTTTCAAGAAGTTCTTGGCGGGGGAGATCGATATCGTAGATGCATCGAGACCGATCAAGGCTTCTGAGCTGGAATTCGCGCAGATGAGCAACATCTCGTTCGTCGAGCTTCCGATCGCTTATGATGCCCTCTCCGTTGTGGTCAACAAGAAAGCAGATTGGGTGGATTCGCTTACGGTCGCGGAGCTCAAGAAGATCTGGGGACCTGAGGCTCAAGGAGTGGTTAAGAAGTGGAGCGATATACGCCCTGGCTTCCCAGACAAAGCTCTTCAACTGTATGGCCCCGGCACTGATTCCGGTACATTCGATTACTTCACCGAGGCAGTAAACGGTAAGGAGGATGCCTGTCGCGCCGATTACACAAGTAGCGAGGATGATAACGTCCTGGTCACGGGTGTTGCCGGGAACGAAGGAGCGCTCGGTTTCTTCGGGGTCGCTTTCTACGAAGGAAACAAAGAGCGTCTCAAGGTCGTAGCGATCGATGACGAGAACTCCGCTAACGGAGTTGGACCACAGCTTCCGAGCGCGGACAATGTCATCAGCGCGAAGTACAGCCCCCTCGCCCGACCGCTCTTCATCTACGTCAGAGCAGACGCTCTCGAGCGTCCTGAGGTTGCCAAGTTCGTCGCTTTCTACGTCGAGAAGGCGCAGCAGCTAGCATCGGAAGTTGGATACGTCGCACTTCCGAATGACACGACGGCCAAGGTCAAGAGTCGTTTGGCGACTAAGACAGTAGGTACCCTGTTCGATGGAAAGTCCAGCAAGCCTGGGATGACTCTCAATACACTGCTCGATTGAGCTTGGAATGTTTATGGCCGAGAAGCTCCCGTAGCGGGCTTCTCGGCTTTGCGGGAACTCCGCACTAATCCGTACCGGTCAGTGATGTGGCCGAAGCGCCAACTAGAAAGCTCCCATCACACTGGCGATGATTTGGTAATCAGCCGCAAGCTGGGTTCCGGTCATGTCATGGTATACGGGCAGGGATACCCCCACATAGCTTGAGAATTTATCGTTGAAGGTGGCGAGGATACGTGGGCCCATATAGAAGGAACTCTCACCTGTATTTGGAACGGTTGCTCCGGACATGTCAGCCTCGCCTACGAACGTGAACGACGAATCCACGAGAAACGCGAATATGTCCTTGTTGCGTTGAAAGAACACGTACCCAGGGGTGACGTGAGCTGTCATTTTGTCGCCGAACCGAAAGTCATTCTCTCCAGTTGTGCGGCCGATGTACTGTGCATCAGCGATGCCGACGAAGCGATCGTCGCGGAGAAAGAAGCTCGAGCCTACGATCCAATCGAATGATCCTGAGCCTATCGCATGATCATACGAGTAGACGTTGCTGTCGCCATTCGCACCGACCTCTGCTAACGAAAAAGAGTTGAGCCGGTCAGAGTCTCCCGTCGGCAACTTTGCCCCTGCCCTCACCCGCCAATCCACGGCGCCTTGCTTGTCCGCCTCAGCGTAGGGTTGCAGCGTCATCAAGAGGCTCATGTCACCAAGTGAACTTTCGCGATCGCTATCGTACGTGTTGTTCGGGCGTTCGGTGTACGCTTTCGAGGTTATGGGAAGGTTGATGTCGAGAAAGAGAGGCTCCAGGACTCGAGCTGAGTAGAAGACGTTGAAGTTCGAATCGGCGACCTTCTCGTCGGGAGCTCCACTCTGCTTTGAGCTGCCCGAATACGCTTCGTGTCTGTAGCGATAGTTTAGCTGAAAAGCCGCATGTTGATCCGCATCGGGAGTGAACCCGCTCTGCAGATACGCGGCGACAGCGCACTCGTCGCAATCCTGCGCGAATGCCGAACACATGAAACTGAGCGCACACGCGTGCACTATCGCGAGCGAGATTAACGAAGTAGTACGAAACATGGTGATACGGTTACGCTACGGGTTCAATAAGAGCAGGGCGATGAGTCCCCGCTTCTCCAGCGAGTACCAATACCGAATTGCACGACAGCTCGAGGCACAGCAGATCGCGGGGTCCGAGCTTAATACGTCGACGCTCTTCTTCGGTACGACCTGTCACAATTCTAAGCCAGCACGTTTCCTCGCCACTCAAGCGGCCCTGCTGGCCTCGCGGTTTGTCGCGATAAAGCTTAACCAGCGTGTCGGAATCGCTCTCGCTTTCGCCGCTCTGCAAGATGACATTCTCGTCCAAAGACTCTACTCCGTAGAGAAAGGCTCGGGTTGTTGCCCACAGGCCTCCGATCGCGTCGATCGGAAGGAGCATGTCGAGACTTCCTGGTCCTCCAGGGGTCTCTGCGCCGTCTATGATGGGAGTGTAGAAAAGCCGTAGACCTTGCGGTTCTGGAATAAGTTGCAGCCTGCCGAAGGATTTGTTGATGGAAAACGTAATACCGCCGCGGTACATAACCTCTACCTTATATTCACAACCCGTGAACGATTCGTAGGTAAGCGGACAATCTGCGGTACGCCTCCTACGACATCTCCGAGAATCCTCTACGAGCGCTCGAGCACAGAACTCACCTCTGCATGAGATGAGCCTCTACAATAATCGCGACTAACAACCCGTGTGCTTCAACAAAAGCGAGAGAACTACAGCTATCGCTCTTGCCGGCGAGACGCACTCTCGCTCAGCGTTGCTCACAGGGAGCGTAATCGATACCAGCCTCAACAGAATACGATATCGGGAGCTTTCGGTAAAAGCAAGGTATCAACTTGAGGAGCCAGGCTAAAGCTCTAACCATCTGAAAGCACCCTTCAATCCGCCGTTTATTGTTTGCGCGCCTTGAAGGGGCCCAGCTTCATGCCGGGCTTCGACGGGGGTGGCTTTTGCTGAGGCGGCTCCTCTGCAGGGGGCTTGGCCCCCTTTCGTCCTGCTTGTGGAGCCTTCGCGCCCTCGGTTGTCCCTTTGGCCTTGGGCGCAGAGGATGCTGAAGGCTTCGATGCTGCTGAAGGCTCCGCTGCTGCTGAAGGCTCCGCTGCTGCAGGTTCCGGCGTCGGCGGTGCACTCTTTGGAAGAGAGATGACGCTTCCCCGGGGCTTCGGTCCACGTGGAGTGAGAGATATCTTGAAAGAGCCCGATGGAGCCTCACCCGCATCTCGAGTTGAAGAACTGGTCTTTGCAGACTGCGGCGCTGACCCCGATGCGGAGCTCCTCCGTTCGTTAGAAGTATACTCGGGCGCGCCGGGCTTGGGTTTGGGGGCAAACTTCGTCGAGGTTTCTTGCTGTTCTTGCGACAGGATCTGCTCATCCACCCAGTCTGCCAGACCGATCTCGTCCATCTCGAGGCGTTCAGGTTGCACGAGGAACTCCCGCCCTTCCCACGTTTCAGGGGTAACGGCGTTGAACCAGAACGAGCGACCTTTCACAATTTTACCGTTCCCAAGATCGAACCACGCAAGGCCTTTCTCGGCGGACATCTCGTGCTTGAGCTCCTCGGCGCTCACGAGATCCTCCTCGTCCTCGACGTAGCTCACCGTCTGCGACTCTCCACCCGAGCGCCGGGCATCCAGATCGAGTGAGCCTTTGAGCAGCGTGCTCGTCAAGCCAGTGGTGATACCGGCACCTACCGCCTTCTTGGTCGAGACGATCTTACCGAACCATTCGGTCATATCCGCGGCGGTACGATTGTCTCCTATGCGCATCATGACCTTGAGATTTACGTTGGCCATGACGCGTTCGTAGAACGATTCGCTCAAACCCATCGCTGAATCGGTGAGTCCTCCCGTTGACTGTGCTCCGAACAAAAGCGCAAAACGCCCACGGCGCGCCAGCTCGAAAAGATTTGCCCAGGTGGGACCGAAGGTCGAGGAGCCCTCGTCGATGATAACAAGATGGGGATCCTCGAGGTTATGGATCCGCGACGAGGTGATCTCTCCGATCGATACTTCGAGGTCCTCGCGAAAAACCTTCACCATGCGCGCCGCGCTTTCTGCTTCTTCCAGACGTGGCAGCATGAAGTAGATGATCTTGCCGCGTAGGATGGCATCCGTGAGCACGAGGTCGGTGTATTTGGTGCAGAAGATCTCGCCTGTTTCGCTTCCGGCGATGGCGTGAAGTTCCGAGGCGATACCTCGCAGGTTGTCGGTTATGCGCGCCGTGTCGAGGACGCCCTTTACGCTCCGATAGCTCGATGCAAGGTGTCCGAGTTCCACCATCGCTTGTCGTGCTCCGATCTTGTGGAGCATGTTGCGTAGGTGCGGATATGCGAGCTGAAATGCCGATAGTGCGACGGCGATGTCATGAATTGACCATGCCAACCCGAAGCTCTCCATGGCACGAACCATACGGTAGATTGAGTCTGCCGCGAGCCGATCGTAGTGCTTCGTCGTGCTTTGGTCGGATGTCGGCGGCAAGCCCGCACGCAGCACCTTACGCGCCTTGACGTCGGCGCGCTGATTGGTCATGACAAAGTTGTAGGCGTGTACGCTGTCGAAGGGATCGACAACGATGAGATCTTCGATTCGTCCGGTGACCATCGCCATGAGGATGATGTGTGCCAACGTGGCCGAGTCGCGCTTGGCGTCGATGAACGTGCAGCCACTTGCGCGGCCGCGTGCCATCTGCTGAAAGATGAGAGATTCGAGCCACAGAGTCTTTCCTACTCCGGTTTTTGCAAACACCGCTCCGTGGGTACAGATCTCGTCGTCGTCAACCCACAGGGGGGCCCCAGAGTCGAGCTCGAAGCCGACCAGATACCGGTCGATCATCTTCTTGTTCTTCGCGCGCGCGTCCTCTATCGCTCGGTTAAAACAGGCGCGGTCCGGAGGCATGCCGAGTACGTCCTTCCCTCCTCGAAGATCGCTCTCACGTTGTCTCTCAAATTCGAGCCACTGTTGGCGTGCCATGGTGAGAGCTGTAGAACCGAATGCAGCAGCCGGTACCAGGCCGAGCCCGAAAAGTAGCATCGGGTCTGCGCTGGAGAGAAATGGCATAAACGCCGCGCCGAGCGCGCCTAGAGAGGCCATGCCACTGCGCGCAAGCGAGCGGTTGAGCTCCTCTGCCCGCTGTGCCTGGTAGTCAATCCTCTTATAGGTACGAGCCATACTCTTCCACTCTCATCGTCACGCAGTCAGCGGAGTACCCGTCATCAGCGGGTCTTCCGGCACCTTCTCTTTGATTCCCTTCAAAAGCTTCTCAAAGTCCTCGGTTGACTCCGCCATCGTTGCCCCGTTCACGAATAGGAATCGGTTGGCCCAGTTCCTTCCCCAGCGCTCCTGAAGCTTGGAGCCGCGGAAAGGAACCATGCCCTGCTTACCCAGAAGCCCCAGGGAGTTTACGCCCTCGAGCGAGGCATCGGCTTGGAAGACGGCGAAGATGAGCGAGCTGTCGGGAACGGTATAGTCTCCGACTCGCCGAGCCAGCCATCCATACGAGCTGAGTACGATGCGCAGAGCTAACCAGTCTCTGACGTCGTTCGGGTCGAGAGCGTGGATACGAGCCAGAGTGGCCATCTCCTCATCAGTCAGAGGCTCAAAAACCCGCTCGAACGCTGGATGCTCCAGGGCTTGATCGTCTCCTGCGTCGCGCGCGATCTGCGTGAGCTTCTGTCGTGAGCTTACTACTGCTCCAAGCTGTTCTATGCGCCGTATTTCACCGACGTCGAGTGCTTTGCGCAGGAGTCCCAGAACACGCGCTAGCGGTAAAAACAGCAGATTGGCGGGGGTGGCGTAGGAGTTCTGCGCCATCTCTGGGCTTACTACGACCGAGCTGTCGGAGAACTCTTGCGACCACTTTCGATGAGCTTGGCGGACGAGCCCTACGAGCTCCACCTCGTCGCTCACTGCGTCGAGCTCGTGAGGGCACGCCAAGAGTATCTCGCTCCACTGACGAAGTACCCAGATATCCTCGGAGAGATCGATCGGCATCCGCACCGGAGCAAAAGAGCTGCTACGTGAGGCGTAGATCAGGGCTCGACGGATACGTTGACGCGAGGAAAAATCGTAGTCTGTGGGATAGCCGACCACGGAATGCAGCACCGCGCGTGCGCTCAATTGCGGGAAGTTGGAGCGCTTTATCCAACGCCCTCCCTCATAGGAGTGAGCGAGCACCTTACCTGCTTCGAGCGCGAGCAGCGTGGTCGCTATCTCTGTCGCTGGGATTGCGCCGGTCAGTTGACGCATCTCGGGAGTGAGGACCCGGTGCATCGCGTAACGCACTCGTTCCGCATACTCGAATGAAGATGCGGCATCACCACTGGAGGCCGGTGCGGGGAGTGCCGCTCTAATCTCCCCGGCAGCGTAAAGCGCATGCAGAGACATGACCGTTGAGAGAAGATGCTTCGTGTTGTCTCTCAACGTATCTCCGTCGAAGGCCTTTCGTAGAAGCTGTTCCTCTTCGGGGTATGTGACATACGGAGCGATCTCTGCATTGGCGAGTATGATAGCTACCAAGGTCTCATTGGTGGCGTTTGCGGCACCGAATTCCGTGAGTATCCGCCATATCTCCGAAGCGCGCGCTTCGGTTGGCGATGCGACCTGCGGGCAGGCAAGCCCCCGGACCTGCAGGTCTGGAGCCCCGGCCTCGGTTAGCTGCTCGAGATCCGCACGCAGCCCCGAGTAGAAGAGACGACCGTTTCCCATCTGCCCGAGCACGTCGTCACCCGTATAGGATTTGAAACGATTAATTCCCACGCATACGGCGATCAATATCGACACGATCCACAGGCGCAGCGATGCCAGAGTCAGGAATAGTACGCGAACAGCGCCTGTGTGGAGAGCTACGTAGCTGGCGGAGAAAAATGACATCTCACCATCAGCCTCTGAGGCGACTGTGATTGCGCTCTGTGCCAGAACAGCGCTGATGTCGTCGAAGACCTTGGCCTCTGTGTAGGTTCCGTGATTCTCCAGCCACTCTCGTTGCAATTGGAGACTTTCCGAGAACTGCTCGGCCCACGGAGCGTTCAGAGAGAGCAGTTGCCGATGGATAGACGGGGGATCCAGATCTGTGCCGCGGTAGAGGTGAATCGTGTACAGCAGAAAGAAGCCGAGAGAGACCAGGATGATCAGCCCGGCAAACAGCTTGAGGGCGACACGCGCGAGACTCCGCCGCCCCGAGGACCGCAGGAGATCGAGATCTTTGTCTTTAGGATTCGGGAGTCCCTCTACTGCCACGGTCCCTCTTGTAACCTAGTCATATAACCTACCTTGTTCGCCTGAACGTACCTCACAACGCTAGGTTTCAAAAAGATCAAGATCAATGTGGCGCGTTCCCTATTACGACATCTCGTTATTGTATGTCGGCACGTAAGCGCTTGTATCTTACTGAAATCTCTCTTTTTGCTGATTCGATGTTTTAGCTTCGTTCGCAGTGGTAGCCGGGAAGTAGAAGAACACAATTCGGAAATCAGGTGGGTAAGGCGGTTTGGCGCTTGGATAGGAGTCAGGTGCACGAAGGGGTAAACAAAGAGAACGGAAGAGCAGCGAGAGTGAAAACGCTGTAAGGTATTAATTTCATGGAGCTCCGGGTCGCTCTACGCATGTTCTTGGTGCTAGTGGAGACAAGGCCCGGTCGCCTGGATTCCTCGCCGTGTTGTCACACAGACCCCGATAGCATACGTACGCTTTCGGGGTAAGCGACCCCATGTTACCGTGTGAATTCGATTGCATGAAGTGCGTTGCATACGTTGGGGAGCGGAGCAATGCGCCTTTGCACCATTACTAGTAATTCAATAGCGAGGTTTGACCCGTGAAATTTCTCCTCTCTCCTTTACTAACGTTCGGCGTATCGGCTGCAACATTGTCGTCCGCTTTCTGTCAGAGCCCGGTCCCGGCCGATTTGAGCGGGGATGGCAGATCGGAGCTCGTCACGGTGCAGATAGAGGGCGACGGGCGTCTGCGCTTCGAGTCGTTGGATCTGGTAACCGGCTCGAACGCTTCATTGGGGCGAGTAGGTAGACGGGGTGCCGATATCATCCTCGGGAATTGGACCGGCACAGCAACCCCTGAGGTGGGAGTCGTAACTGATTCAGAGGGGCAAATCCGCTGGACAATCCTCGTGAATGGGGAACCCGAGGCGCGAGTCTTTGGAAAGGCGGGTGATACAGTTCTCACGACGCTCGATCTGGATGACTCGGGAGTGGCGGACGCCGTTGTTTTTAGGCGCGCTGATAAGGAGTATCAATTTGAGGTCGGCTACGACCTCTTCTCGCCAACATCGCGTACCGAGAACTTTCGATTCGGTTCGACACAGCAGCAACCGTTCGGGATCCTCCGTTCTGGTAGAGATGCGATCGGCTCTGTGGTAGAGCAGCGTGGAAGAGTGGCTACCATTGTAGTTCGAGAGGCGGATGGAACCGTTCAACGATCTCCGATAGCCCCCTCCTCTATTTCCGCAGCACCAATGAGCCTTGGTAACGACATCCTCGTGTTCGTCGCCCCTTCTGGTAGGCGTCAGCTCGTATCGTACCGCCAGCTCGGTTCGAGACGCTCGCTTGGTGATTTCAAGCTCAAGGTAGCTGGTACCCCTCTAGTTGGGGATTTTCTTCCAGCTCCGGGCTTGGAGCTCGCCTTCCATCAGGGTAACCAGCTGCAGGTCCATGATCGGGTCGCACGGCGGGTTCAGGTAATTCCGGCGGTGGAGGGGATAGCTGTCGATGAGATCAATGTGAATCGGGTGGGAAGTGCATTAGGCACAGGTGGCTTTCAATGTGGAGGAAAAACTACGCTCGGAGGCTTTGGCGATACGTTCCGGAGGTCTGACACGCGGGCATGTCGAGCGCCCTCGTCCCGTGTTTCGGGTAAAGCAGGTTTCGTTCCTCGTCTGAGCAACCGGACCTTCGTTGCGAGCATCACGCCGTGCACCCGCGGCAGAGCAAACCTGTTCACCCTTGATGGAGAGCTGGTCGTTGCAGGAGTTTCTCGTGGTGGCTGTCCGAACGGGCGGGCTACGGTCGACTTTTGCGGCCCCGACGGTGGTGGCTCGGTGGAGATAGCTCGGCGTTTTGGTGAAGAGCTTATCCTCCAGTGGGAGACTGACGAGGGTGTCGAATGCTTTCGGGTTTTCCCGAGGTATACGATCCGGAACGGCCGATGTGAGCCAAATAGATCGGGGGTCAATGAACCTGGCGAACCTCCGCTCTCACAAGGGGTTTGTCGGTAGCCGATTGCATGGCTCAAGAGGATGCTGATTCGTGTTCTCCGAACACCCACTCGACAGAGCCAGGCCACAATAAATCAAAGAAGGACCGTTGCCAGTACTAGCAGCGGTCCTTCCTGCCTCTGTACTGATCACATCTAACCTCATCTCCATGAGTTCTACCATCTTTTGCACCTCTGTTTCAGCACGGTGCAGATGAGATCTTTGGCAGGAGACGACGTCGCTTGGGACTTCGTGGATCTCCCCTCACAGGTGACGGAGAGCTGGTGCTGGGGACCGGAATGCCTCGGCAATTACGCGCCAGGCCTGCTGCGCAACTTCTCACGATTGAGTCTCAAAGCACGGATTGCGATCTCAGTCGCCCTCCTCACATCCCCCTCGTAATCTTCGGCAAAGGTCTCTTCGCGTCGATTCGCTATCGCAGGACAGATAGTGCCGGTGTGAAAGCCTTGGCCACCTCCAAGGAGGAATAGGGCGCTTGTCTCCATCTCCATGTTCTCTACCCGCAAACTACCAAGTTTTGGGTCGAATTGAGATAGCACCAGATCGATATTTGGTATCGTAGGTCGGCTCGTAAGTATGTCACGTCCCTGACTTCCAAAGAAGCCGCTGTTCGAGACCGTGACACCTTCAAGGTACGGATAGTTGAGATCCCCTGCTGCTTGGATCAGAGCTGCAACCGTTACCAGTACTAGCAACGGCTCCTCCCACCACTGCGCCGTGCCGAGCATCATTCTCACAGGAACCGAACCAACAGCCAGCATTGGGATCACTCGACCAAGCACGATTCGAACCGACTCCGGATACATGAAGTCGGGCCATCTCTGAAGCTGCTGGCCCTGTATGCGCACGAAGTTGATGCCTTCGCCACTTATGGTCCAAAATCGACATCGAGATAAGAAGTTCCACCAATAGCAAGGCGAAAAAAGAAACTGTGAAATACACCGGACACAGCAACCACTGAGTGAGAGGGATATTGAGAGAGCTCCCGGCGTACACCAACATTGCGATGTACACAGGCATCAATAGGATCGGCATCGGACGGAGGATGGCTGTGAAGCAGTCGAAGAGAACTCCGAGCGGGCGCACCAATCGATAGTCTAGTGTGCGTGTCCTCAGGTCGGCGGCGAAATTCCAGAAGTTCGGAAAACGAATTAATTAGGCGCTGATACGTCACTCCGATGTAAGGATTGATTCCCATCACATGCCCGCTGCCGCATATATCCGGATGCCCTTGCGCCACACGATAGTCGCAACCGCACCAAAAACGGCAATCCATAAAATCGTCAGTGCAACGAATCCTGAAAAGTTGCCTGCTTCCTGCCCCATGAAAATTTTGACCGGTATCGATGTCAGAAGCGGAAAAGGGGTGAATTCGATCGCTTTACGAAGAGCGCTCGGAAAAAGCTCTAGGGGGATAAACGCGCCCGGTTCCTGACGATGGTACAACAATCCCCGTGAGCATCTTGATGAGGGTGGTCTTTCCGGCGCCATTCGAACCTAATGGTCCAACAATCTCTCCACGTGGTATGGAGAGGGAGAAATGAGAGACTGCTTTACGCAGCGAACGCTCAGGGGAGAGCATGGCCTTGAGCGCACCCCTAAATCCAGGGTTCTTACGCGTGGTAATGAATTCCTTACAAGGTCGCTCTGTGGTGACTGCTTCCATACTACGAGAATCCTCTCTGCTGGCTAGGGGAGGCTTTCATCCCAATCTAGCGCGCTAACTCACTAATGTTTATGGACGCCCGATAATTCTGAACGAAAAACGGTAATACGACGCCTAACCCGTCCGATTACACTAGGCGACCAGTCGAAGCTTTTGATTCGGAGCCGGATACAGGTTCTAAAAGCAGTTAGGACACGTTTCGGTGAGTACGTTTCATATCATAGGTGAAGGTTTGGTTATCCGTACCTGTAATGAAGGGGTTAGCATAACCCAGGTGGGGATACTGAACATTTCCTGTAGCGAGCTGTCGAGACACCCAGACCAGTGTGGTGTGCGTGTGCTGGTAGCTTGCGCGTTGAAACGGAAGTAACGAACGATTTTTAAGGGGTATGCGATGAAGGTACGGTATGTCGCACTGATGGCAGTGATTACCGCTCTCGGCACGAGGCCATGTGTAGCTGATGTGCAGAAGGTCAGTATTGGCCAAGCGAGCCAGGAGCAAGCCGCAGAGGCAGTAGCCCACTACGCCCGCTCGCGTGCGCTGTTGATAGCGGCGCTCAATGAGTTCGACCTGGCGCGTAAGTTAGCCCGCCCTGACGAGCTGATAGACCCTGTAAAGTGGCGAAATACCTTGATTGATCGGGCCGAGGACCTCGAGAGGGTTCTCGATCCACAGCCGCGCGCCACGAAAGGTGGAATTAGATTCGCGCCCGACTCACGGCTCATGCCAGACAAGAATAAGTAGTTGGTCTGATGAGGTTTCTTGAGGAACGTCACTTTGGCTGAAGCACATGCTAGTGAATAGCTGATTACAGGTTAGAGCAGGAGGAGACATGGACAGCGGTGATGTTATCCCATGTTTGAATGAGGACTGGACCTTCGGAGGGTGCAAACTAATGGAATGGTTGGCCGGTCTGACCACGTCATTTCTCATCAGCAGCGCGTTCGAGAAGCCGGCGCATTACATGCCTCTGTTGGTATTGATCTGGATCGGAACGACGCTCGCACTGGCAATGACGCGCAAGAGATTTCCCGACGAGGAACGAGGAGTGAGAAACATGTGCATGACAGCGTGTGGATTCGAGCCTCCAGGTATCCCCGCACCTGCCAAATTGCAGCCCCGATGGAGCGGTGCGCCGCTGAGACAGTTGAGCCCGACGTGCAACTACATGGCGCTAGGATTGGACGAGGTTCTGAATCGGCCGCGAGATGCGGAGAGGTGAGGTTAACGCAAGGTTTACTGAAGCAAGGTCGTAATCATGAGCAAAATTAAACAGGCAACAGATGCCATCAAGGAGAAGGTGGGCGACACCCAACTCTCGGCTGGTCGCACCAAGAACGATACGATCCGTTTGTGGGAGAATTACAAGGATCAGGCGCTCATGTGGCGCTCGTTGGCCCTCTTGCAGATTCCAGCGACGGCGATCGCTCTTATCTTCTCGGTTGTGATGTGGGCTACCCGCGAGATTACACTGCAGGTGCCGTCTAAGCCGATGCCCGGTATGTACGCGGCGCAAGACATCCCAGATACCGAATTCGTCAACATAGCCAATGACTACATAAGTCTGATAGCAACGTACCAGCCGGCGACTGCGCGCAGGCAGTTCGAAGCCGCGCGTGCGATGCTCAAGGAGCCGCTGCTTACGAAGTTCAATACCGAGATGATCGGTTCGGAGTTGAACGCTATCGAGACTACGTCGAGAACCCAAGTCTTCTTCGTGGACCCGCTCAAGACTAGGGTGACACGGGACGGTAACAACGTGACGGTGTCGGTCGTGGGCGAACGATGGAAGGTGATAGCAGGAGCAGAGCTTCCGACGGTCACGAGTAGATTCCGCGTAACCCTGACTACCAACCCACGCAACCCGCTCAATCAGTACGGTATCGTTATAACGAGCGTGAACTTCAAGCCCAACATCAGAGGGGAGAAGAGTTCCGACGCAGAAGATCCTTCAATGGGAGCCGATTTATGAGAGTAGTACGTATGAATCGACAACTAGCAGCTGTAATCACTGTAGTGACTGGAGTGCTCATCGGTGCGAGCTCCGCAGCGTATGCTCGAGACATCGAGTATCGCAACGGAGAGGGAGACATCGAAGTCTTCGTGAATCCCGCCGAGCCGACAGATATCGAGTTTCCGGGAAGGATCAAAGAGGGATTCAAGAGCTCTACTGCAGGAATCTCGATCGAGCGCAAGGTGAACTCCTTGGTGGTCTTCGGGAAGGAGAACATCAACGAGAACGGAGAAGCGATCCTCGTGAAGCTCGAGGATGGGCGTTCGTATCCCGTTCGTATTCGCCGTGCGACAGCCGACAATCCCCGCGACGCGCAGGTGTCCATCGGAGACGGCAAGGGGCCGGTTGGAGAGGATGAAGAGGAGATGCCGGTCTACAAGGAGCGTGGCTTCGACAAGGCCCCTCCGAGCAAGGTATCGGGGCTGATGCGCGAGATGGTGCTGGTAGCCGAGTTCGGCAAGCGCTCGATAGCAGGATATCAGGTCAGTGAAAAGTACAAAGGACAGACCGTGGTGAATGACGGGGCGGTGCTAGCGAAGATCGACAGGATCTTCATCGGGCCAAATCTGTGGGGATACGTTCTCGACACCACGAACATGTTGGACCAATCGCAGAAGCTGAATCCAGCCTCCTTCAGAATCGACGGAACGCGGGCAATATCAGCGTCTAACTGGGAACTGGCGGCTCGTCCGATGAACGTCGAGGAGCAGGTGTCCGGTAAACACAATACGAAGGTCTACATCGTCTCACGGGCTCGTTAAAGGAAGGAGTTCAGCATGTCGCAGTTCATCAAGGACCTCGGGCTCCGGCTCAAAAGTGACCGAAAGACGCAGGTCGTCTCGGGTATAGTGATAGCGTGCCTCTTGTGGGTGATGCTCGGAGACAATTCTCCTCGGCGTCGCATGCGCCAGCAGCCGCAAGTTGATGTCGGTCAGAACGATCCAAAGGAGCGAACAGAGGACCTGATTCAACGCTTCAATGGGCACCTTAATCAATTGACGGTACAGACCAACGCGTTACGGGAAGAGGTTGATGCCAACCGCAAGGCGATGCAGGACTACGAGCAAACCACTGCCGAGATCTTTAAGAAGATCATCGAGCGGTTGGCCGAGGTCCAAACTGTAAGTCATCCGACGCCGAGCGACCCGAGCCCGACGGGCGGCTTCATGCCCCCTCCGATCTCGACGGATCCAGTGATGGATCCGGTGCTTGAGCCGATTAACGGAGAGGCGGCGGTGGCCGACGGGCCTCCTGAGCGTCCTGAGAAGCCACGGGTCGCGGCGGTCATGCCGGGCGACTCTGTGCGGGTGAAGCTTCTGGCAGGTGTTAACGCCCCGACCGATGGTACCCCCTACCCCGTTGTTCTCAAGCTCGTTGGTGACGTGATCGGCCCCGATGGCAACAGCGTGCCGCTCGGTGAAGCTCGCGTAATCGCCGCAGCTCAAGGATCGCTCACCGATTCACGAGTACTGTTCCGATTAACACGACTCAGCATTCGGCTCCCGAACGGACGCCGCAAGGAGTTCGGTGTGGATGGTTGGGTGGTTGGTGAAGACGGCATCCGAGGAATGGAGGGAGTGCTTATCGACCCGATCGGAAAGGCGATAGCCGGTGCAGGAATGGCTGGTGGTTTGGCCGGTCTCGGTCAGGGATTGGCTGCAGCCAACACGGTTAACCGCTTCGGAGTCGGCAACACCCCAGACACGAGCTTCGTCAAGGATGGACAGATGGGTGAGTACGCGGCTGGTATGGCGCTCTCGTCTGCCGCGCGGGAGTGGAACTCGATAATTCGGGAGCGTCTGGCGCAGCTGGTACCGGTCGTGCAGGTCTTGTCAAATCGCGAAGCAACGGCGGTCTTCTCGCAATCTCTTGCGATTCCGGATCTGCTCGAGCAGCTCGATGAAGAGGATTCCTCGGTAGTGTACACGTCTCTCGATTAGTTTGTTGGAGGTTGTTGGTATGAAATCTCTCAAGTTCGCTGTTATTCCGGTTCTGGCGCTGCTCTGTACAGGATGCTCCTCGATGGGGCGGATTCTCAACCCGTTCTACGACTCTCCGAGCGAGGTAGCATATTTCGGGGAGAAGAACGATCGCGCGCTCAACGACTCAGGCGGAGGCAAGGGTGCCAGAGCTCGAGAGGCGCTCGAGGCGTTCAATACATATCAGCGCGGGCTTCCTCCGCAGCCGAACAACCCGGTGATAATGCCGGCAGTTGTTCGATTGATGTGGGTTCCTGACCATTTGAATTCTCACGGCGACCTTGTTCCAGCTCATTACTACTATCTCAAGGTGAAGAAGGACGAATGGGCAGTTACCGACGCCTTCGAGCTCGAGTCGCAGCTCAGCGGCGGAGCTAGCGGCAACAGCTCCTCGCTCGGATACGTGAATCCGGAGGACATCCGATGATCGGGGGCAGTAACAGATGGTTGATCGGTCTTATTGTGGCTCTCGCTGGCTGTGCGGCAGGCCCAAAGGACTACGAACCGTACTCGACAGCCGACCGAACGCTCTTTATGCCGAGCTTCCGAACGGAGGCTCCGGAGCCAGTGTACGCTCGGACACGCTGGGCGCACCTCCCTGAGGTGCTTCCGCAGCGCGAGATGCCGGGCGACGACAGACGGGATGGCGGACCAGACACGGGGCCCGCATTGAGGCCGGTGTTTCAACTAAGCCTTACGAAGGCGAGCCTAGAGGAAACCGCTAGAGTTCTTGCCACCATGGCGAGGTATTCGAGTTACACGGACCCTTCGATCGCAAAAAATGCATTTTCTATCGAAAATTTAGGAACAATCGACGAGCTCGGGCGGACTATAGGAGTGAAGGCAGGAATTCAGGTGGTTATCGACCATGACAATAAGGAGGTGCGATTTTTAGCCCCCGCTGCAGAAACGCCACGATTGTTTAGTGAGTAAAGCTCATGAGTATCAATAGGTTAACTCGTAACAGGTTGTTTCAAGACGAGCAGCTTTTCAACAAGCTGCTGCCGTTTGCTAAGTACGACGAGGAGATGGAGGTCTTCTTGCACGCCGACGGGTCGATCTGGTCCCTGTGGGAGCTGCAACCTAAGTGGATCACCAAGGTTTCGGACGCAGAGGCGTTTCAGCTCACAGAGCGTATCCAAGAGATGCTCGACTCGATGGATCACACAGTATCGGCCCAGTTCTGCTGGGTGACTACGTTTGATGTAGAAGATCTGCTGCGTGATTGTCTCTCGCGCTATCCGATGTCTGGCCCCGCAGGTTGGATGACGCGTCGCTGGGTTCGTTCTATTCGTATGGCGAGCCAGAGTAGATCCCTTCACCGCAGGCCTCGCAGGCTCCGTCTGTTCGCATGTTTCCGCTACGATCCTCCTTGGCAGGGCAAAGGCCTCATGCAGCAGGTAGCGCGCAATTTGAAAACACTGCTGTACGGCGCAGTAGGTGTGGGGACCGAACAGCGTCGCGCCGAGTTTCTCGGGTATGCCAACAAATTCAAGGGGCTCACCGATGGAGCAGCGGCGAAATTGGCTGACCTTGGATTCTATCCTCGTCGCATGGATGGACAGGACGTTATTAATCTTCTCTACCCTATCTTGAATCGCAGAAGCGTCAAACCAGGGAAGTATCGTCGTGGTCGAACCACGGCTGTACCTGTGCCGCTGTATGACGGTGACGATCTCCTCGCCAATCAGCTCTCTGAGACTCACGTCGAGCACCCACGTGATGGCATCATCAAGAAGGACGGGCGCGTGTTCCGCTCGGTATCGATGGTCAAGCCGCCCAAGCAGTGTCTGCCGTTGATGATTGCGCCACTGCAGTCGGCGCCGTACGAAAACATCGTGAGTGTGACCTTTTCCAAAGATCCGCGGGAGAAGCAGCTCGAGCGCTTGGACCGCCTCGACGGAACTCTGGGTATGCGTGAGCGCGCCTGGGGTGGTCGGTCGAATCAGAAGATACTCCACCAGATATCCGCCATTCGCGCTGCACGACAGGAGCTCTACAACTCCAAGGAACAGATCGTCAGAGTCGGCGTACATCAGACCTTCGTGTGTCAGACGGAGGACGAGGCTATCCGTGCTACCTCAGAGGCCGTAGCTACCTTTCCGCAGCTCAACGGAGCGCGCGGTATGGTGCACGAGATCTCTGACATGGCGGTGCTGATTAACTCGCTCCCTGGTTGTTACGACCCGTCAACCGACGGCGCTGGGTGGACCACGGTCATGCAGTCCTCCCGCGCTACCCGTCTCTTCCCGCTGTGGGGTAACTGGAAGGGAAGTGACGGCTCGCAGTTTCTCTTACCGAGTCTTTGGAATCGCGAGCTCGTGGGCTTCGATCTCTACGACTCGAACATCGCACCGAACGTACTCATAAGCGGAGTGTCGGGAGCTGGTAAGAGTTATTTGATGTGCTTCCTGATAACGATGCTGAATCGTGGGCACTTCGCGACTCTTTCCGATGGTCGAGTGGTCGAGAGAAATCCGATCACCTTCGTATTCGATAAGGGAATGGTGGGGCAACCGTGCGGCTTTGAGAAGATAGCAAAGCTCTTCGGCGGCCGTGTGTACGAAGCAACTCCGTCTCGTGCTCCAGCGATGAACTTCCTGGCGCGGCTTGGCGAGATCACCCCAGATGCGAGAAACGACGACTACAAAGACCTGATAGACATGTGCGCCGATGTCATCTGTGACATGGCGACCGATGGAAACAACAACCCTGACCGTCTCGAGCGAGGTAGCGTCGCCGACTCACTTTCTGAAGCTCATCGTATCTATCGAAGCGGGCCGATGCGACGAGAGTTCATCCTGAGCGACGTCGTATCGGTATTGCGGGCACCGCGAAGAGTTGACGAGACCGAGGACGCAGCTAGACGCCGTCAACGCATCGCGCTCTTGATCGCCGACTACTACGGCGAAGGTACCTATGCGCGCTTCTTTGACCGCCCTGGGTCGCTCAAACTGAAGGAGCGATTCATTGTATTCGATCTGAAGGCGCTCAGCAGAAACCCAGATCTCCAACGCGTGTTCCTCAAGATCGCGATGGTGTGGGCTGACACGGTCATGAACGATCCGCGCGAGCTCGATACTAGAAAGGTATTGGTGTTCGACGAGGCCCACGAACTGATCGGAAAGACGCAGGTTAATACGATAGAAACGGCCTTCCGGCTCTACCGTAAGCGTAAGGGTATCGTAATTGCGGCGTCTCAGTCCGGAGAAGATTTCTACGTTGGGCAAGGCGGTCAAGCGATCGTGCAGAACAGCGCCCACAAGATCTTCCTCAGGCAAGATCCGAACAAGTTCCATCTTACGGCCCAAGCGTTCAACCTCACACCGCAGCAAGCGGATGTGATCATGCGGTTACGAACAGTTAAGGGTGTCGAGTCTCAGTTCTATCTGGTCTCGGATATCGGAGAGGGGGCGTTAGTCCTACCAGTGGAGCCTGCCTTTTACTGGGTAAGCACCAACAACGGAGACGACAACCAGCTGTTTACCGATGCACTGACTCGCCACAACAACGACTTCAGCAAGGCGCTCGAGGAAGTTGTAGCGGTTGCTCCGTACGGAGCCAAAGACCTGCATGAGCGGCTGGTAGGCGGAGCGGGTCGCGATGAAGCTGGCGGTGTCGGGGTTACCGGAGCGGTTAACGATATGATGGAGAACGGATTTAGAGATTCGTCGTTGTAGGAGTACGGTGTATGGCTACTAGTAGAAAATTTGGCGCGGTGAGTCTGGCCCTGTTGATAGTGATGGGGGTAAGTGCGTGCAGTCGTACGAAGGCACCCGAGGCGCCGCCAACTATCGAGTATCAGGTCAGAAATGTTCCCGGTGTCGTGGAATACATATGGGAGGAGCCCATGGTCGATGTGGTGGATGTTCCCCCTGGGCTGGATCCTGAAGGTCATTACTATCGTCCTGGACACCAAGAGGTGGTAGAGATCCGGCAAGGGCGTTGGCAGTATTATCGGCGCCCACAACAGTAGCGTAGGGAAGATATGAGCCTCATCAACGTCAGAAACTTTCTCATTCCTATTCAGAACAAGTACCAGATGGGGGCGCTTCTCGTCATTGCGCTGATCATCGCAGTAGTACGGTTGGTCGGAAGTGGCGGCGCTGAGCCGGTCGGGAATCGAGAGAATCTGAATTTGAACGACGAGATAAAGAGTTTTCTCTCGAGTCAGCAGCCTTCTACCCTGAGTCAGAAGGAACGAGCGGGTTCGGCGGCTCCTTCCGCAGATCCATTCCAAAACGAGCTCCTTCCTGACGGGTGGGAGGACGAAGAGCCTAAAGACGTTCAAGCGCCAGACCAGGCTAAGAACAATAAAGGGTTCTCGGACGTAAAGAAGGCGTTGGGTCTCGAATAGATAGAGCCTACGAAGATCTCGTACGGACGGGATTCGTGCGAAAAAATAAGTGAAGCAAAGTGGATAAGAGTTAGGAAAAGGGGGAGGTGGCCCCTTTCGGGACTCCGAGGTTGACAGCGTTAGGTAAGAAGCGGTTATGAAGCTGATGAGCAAGGTCGGTACGAACACAGGATCCCTGCCCCACCTCCTCGCAGCAGCGATGCTGATGGGAGCCTTCGCGGGCGCAGGCCAACTCCACGCCGAGGCCTCAAAAGTCAAATTCGCCGCGCCTTCGGCCGCCTTCGCTAACGACCGCGGCCTGATGGAGGCGGAGAGAGATCTTCTGCATTCGCTTGCTGCAAAATCATCTGATTTAGTGGTCCCGGCTAAGTCTGCAGCGAAGCCTCGAGAGACCTCTGGTGTACAGAATAAAGCGACGTCGCCATCTCAACTCAAATCTCCTGCTTCGTCGAACGCAATCCAAGCTCCAAAGCAGCTCCGAGCGGTCGAGGATGTGAAAGCCCAGACAGCCAACGGATCGACAGAGGAGGCCAAGAGCATCTCGACCGGGATTGTGGAAAAGGTGCGTGCGCTCGAGGTGGATAACGCGACGATGAAGAGTGAGCTCAAAGCTGCTCGAGAGCGTATCGCGGTATTGGAGAGACACTTGGACGAGTCGCGTAGTCAGTTGGCGATCGCGGAAACTGAAGTGAACCGTCTCTCCGGAATCCTTGATTCGAAGACCCGTGCGAGTATGGGGAAATATAATTTTCCTGTACCGGCTTCAGCGGCGGTAAAGCCCTTAGTTGCCCAGCAAGCGCCTCGTGCAGCTGCTCCGCGCGCAGCGCAGCCCGTAGTCGACGTCCGGCCGCCATCGGCAGACGCGGACCTCCAGGTAGCGACCATCGCTGTGGACAAAGCCGACTTGAGGCTCGGACCAGGTAAAAATCATTCGGCTCTCATGTCCCTTCGACGCGGCTCTAGGCTAATGGTCGAAGCTCGACAGGGCGAGTGGTATCGTGTGTTCGCTCCGAACGGAGACAGGGCTTGGATAGCAGCGTCCCTCGTGAGTTTCGGAGAGGGAGCCTCTACCCTCAATGACGGCAGTTCGGTGAGAGTGAAGGGATTTACAGCGAATGCGGAAGAGGAGGCGTTCCGTCGTGTCCACCGCACCGGTAACTGAAAGCGAGCGAGCGAGGCGCGCCTCGCGCTATTTGCTCAAGGTCCCCAAGCTGTGTGTCATAGCTGCGGCATTTCTCGTCCTACCTGAAGCGCACTCCGTACCTTCGGCGCTGACCACGGTGGTTTCACGACCCGCCTTTGTCTACCCGGTGATGGGTCCGCGTCTGTCGAGCGATTTTGGCAAGCGAAAGCATCCGAAGTTCAAGTCCGTCCGCCATCATCATGGGGTCGATTTGGCTGCCCCGGAGCAGAGTCCCATCAGAGCTATCGCTGGTGGTCAGGTCATTTATGCGGACCCGTATGCCGGTTATGGAAATCTGGTCGTTGTTCGTCACGATAATGGAATGACAAGTCACTATGGACATTGTCGAACAATCAAGGTCACGATAGGACAACGCGTCAAACCTGGTCAGATGATCGCCACTGTCGGTAATACAGGTATATCAACTGGGCCTCACCTTCACTTCGAGATACGAGTAAGCGGAGAGCCGCGTGATCCGGAGATCTTCCTTCCTGGTCTAGCCTCCGAGGCAGAGGGATAAACGGGTAAATGTACGCCCTCGAGCGATTGCACGAGAGAGGCTCTCAACGGTTCCGCCTGGTTTTATTTCGAACCGCAGCTAACCAATCGAAATTATTTTACAAAAAAAGAAGCGATCGACTGCCCCCGATTATGCAACATCTTCGGAACAAAGTACTATAACCATCTATGAAACTGGGACGCGCGGGTCGCGTCAAACGAAACGAAAAACGTACATCAAAAAGTCTATTCCGTATGGAGATAGTTATGAACAAGAGCTTTAGACAAATCGTATCGAAGGTAAAGAGAGCGCATATCAGCTTCTGTCAGCGTGTGGGAGCAATGAGCGTTGCGCCAACAGAGAAGCAGGTCCGTGTTGCACTCTTCCTCGTGGGTATCGGTATCCTCTCGTTGGGATTGTCGCACGAAGTGAGCGCCCAGATTGGAACGGGCAAGCTTGGCACGACCTACAACGACATGAAGATAGCAAACGCGGTGAATGCGATTATGACCTACCTCGAAGGATCTTTCGGAGCGTTGGTCATGGCTGCCGCAGGTATCGGCGCTATATTGAGCGCCTCATTTGGTCAGTTCAAGGCTGCGTTGAGCTTGATGGTGGTAGCGGTAGGAGCGTTCATCTTGCGCTCTCTCATCTCGACCTTCTTCAACGACATCGGTATCCGACAGTAAGAAAGAATCGCGCGGCTGAACAGGCCGCGTGAGGTGTGAAGACGCCGCTCGGGGAGACCCGAGCGGCGTTTTCTTTTGCGCTACTCGTTGCTCGCCATCGGGACGGTATATACGGCGGCATCAACTTCAAAGTGCCGACCAAGTGAGTCGTCGCTTCGATATTTTATCGCTGGGATCGGAAGGCTCTCGAGTGAAAGCGCGTCCAACTCAACAAACGGAGCATCTCCCACCCTCTTCCTCTTCACGAGTTCAGCGCTCATCGCCGCCACTGAATAACCCGTCGCTACCTCAAAGAAGTACGACCTACCAGCCTCGCTATCTGAGAGTCGTCGAATGAACTCAGGCTTCACAGCCCCGTACACGAAAGCTACCTTGCTAGTAAGTTGGGCCGCCTGTGACTGAAATGTCTCGGTCGCGAAGATGTCACCGCCGATAATGCTCGGAGAATAGTCCATCTGGCGAGCCTGTTTAAGGAAGGTCAGAGCCTGTTCAGGTAAGAGAAACAGTACGAGCGAATCGATTGAACGTGACTTGAAATTCGAGATGACCGGTTTGAAATCGACCTCTGTCGCTGAAACTACCTTGCGTGACGAGAATCCATGCACTCGGTGTTCGACCATATCAAAGACCTCCAAGACGTTGCCCATGTCGATCCCGATCGCCCCGTAGTTCGAAGCGCCGGTCTGCTTGAAGTATGCGGCTATCGTATCGGCGACTTTCGCCGCCGGGGGACCAAAGGTGACAACGAAGTTACGATCCTTGGCATCCGGATTCATAGAGACCGCTAGCGTTGGAATCCGCTGCTGTTCAGCCAACGGCGCTGCGGCCGAAGATGGGGCATTGCCCCATACTACTACGAGATCTACCCCGGTTTGCGCCTTGAGTGCGTGCATGGCTGTGACGGTAGCTCTACCGTCGTACTTATGGTCCTCGAAAACAAACGAGACACCTGCATCACGATTGTCGTTCGAGTAGAGCTCAACCCCTCTCTTGAAGCTCAATCCCATCTCTGAGAGTGGCCCGCTAAGCGGTAAGACGACCCCTACTTTTGGGGTAGCTTGGCCGTGTGCCGCAGACACCAAAACCGAAATCGCTGCAAGCAGACTGAGCATGGATGCGCGGATGGTCGACATAGCGTACACCGTTCTTCACTTTAGACGAGATAAGCGGATGTGCTGGCCGCAGCTCTGCTGAGTTGCAGGCCAACTTCGTTGCCCACGGCAGCGAATACTTCTCATACATAGCGCTATCGAGCCTCGGCTGGCTGGGCGGCATCAACTCCGGCTGACTTTGCGGGCACGGGCGAATCCTTACTGTCTCGTGGAACGTTCGGCGTCGCCGTAGGCGCGGCTTCCGCACTCTCTACCCCCTCTGCCGCTATTCCGAGTCGAAGCTGAACGACTCGTTTTAGAGCGCTGTCCTTCTCGCGTGTTAAACTCTCCTGAAGAACTGCGCGCTCGCTCGGGGTTTGTGGATTGAGCTTTGAATACGCCATGGAGCGAGCAAGTGGTTCGGGGTGTCGAGCCATGAGTTGCAGGATATCGAGAGAGCTGCGCCATTCGTTCTTCCGGAGGTAGCGAGCGGCTTCGAGATTTAGCAGGTCGGAGCTGTCCGCCTGGGCGCGAGCTAGTAAGATCAACACGACTGCTTCGGGCGAAGGTTTTGTTTCGAACCAGGCGGCCACGAAAGGAACTCGTTTTTCCTGCGGCAGGCTGAGCGCCGCCACGAGAGCCAAGGTCTGTTCGCGAGTGAGCCCTGCGCGCTCGCCAGAGAGGAGTGTGAAGAGGTTTCTATCGTCGGGTTTGAAGAAACGTGTGGCTAACATCTCTGCCGATTGCTTCCGCACTCCAGCAAGGGGAAACGTCAGCAGATCGGAATACTGGCTCAGCGTGAGCTGACGAATCGGGAATTGATTGAGTATCAGGGCAAGTTTCTCGAAGCTCGGAATAGTCGACCATCGCGCAAGATCGTCGATGTCGAACCAACCCAAGACGGTACCGATATCCCCTCCCTTGTCCCGCAGAGATGCCAACATCTGGCGAGCCGACTCTTCATTTGATCCGAGCAAAGGGAATGCGTTTGCCATTCGGGCGAGCACCGTGTTGGTGTCGGAGTCGCGTCCGAAGTAAGCGTCGAGCGCCGTGGCCGTCACCTGTCCGCAGGCGATAGCGCTCAAGCCTATCGCTTCCGGGGCGCTCAGCTTTTGCACTCCCGATTCCCTCAAGTAGCGGAATGCTGGCCCCACCGGAGCTGGAAGCTCCTCGATCGTTTCCAGAGATACCGCATCGAGTTCCTTGTTCGGATTAGCTGGAGACATGTGGCAGGCGATAGCGAGGATAATCGGAGCAGCGAGTTCACTGAAGCGCCTCGAATCTCGGGTGCCCTCGGGCAAGAGCGGCGCAAGGGTAAGTGCCAGCACGGTGTCCTGATCCGTGTGTGAAAGTTGATCTCTCCACAACGGATTGAGGCCAGTGCGCAAGAGGTCAGCTGGAATGCCTGGAGGGCTCTTCCCATCGAGGATGCTCTCGATAATAGCATTTTGAGCCGCTGGGTCGCGATCGAGTACCGCAGCTCGCGCTACCCGACGCATACGCACTCTATCTCCGCTCCCCCAGTCCGCTTCGTGTTCTGAGCTCTCTGTGCTCGCCGGTAGCGGCACATAACGCGCGAGTGTGAAGTACACGGCAGGAGCTCGATAGCGGAGTAGAGCCAGGAGCGCGATGGCAGCAACAAGGGCAACCAGTAGCGGGCGAGTTTTCGGGGGGCCAAAGTTCAAGCTCAATGGCGCGCGGTTCACAGACGGCGCGCTTGAAATGGGAGAGCTGGGGCCCTGGTCGTCTCGAGGGCTCGACTGCTTTGCACCAAGCACCCTACCGGTTGCTGCAACCGGCGGGCCATCTCCAGACTTCGAGGAGAAGGCCTGCTCTAGGCTTTCGAGAGCTGGGCGCTGTCGCGGTGAAGGCAGGAGTAGTTGATCCACGAGGGCTCGCTGGCGTTCGCTCAACGCATCTCCCAGGATAACCTTCAGCGTGCGCCCGAGGCTGTAGAGGTCTGCTGCGTGCTGTGGTTCGTCCTCGGGGCGCAGCTCTGGCGCGAGGTATTCGTCGGTTGTTCCATTAAGAGCGCCGATACGCGGATCAAGGAAGACCACTCGCTCATCGAGTAGCGTGATGTTGGAGAGGGAGATGTGCCCGTGCACCAGGTTGCGCTGCTCGAGAGCCCTCACCTGCTCGATGATCTTGCGGGCGAGCGGGAGCTGCGCGTGACCGACCGGGAGCTCGCCACGCAGCAACAGGTCTTTCAGTGTCGACTGCACGTAGGGGCGGATCAGGACGAAGCGATCCGAGTCCGCTACTGCTGCTATCGTGGTATCCCAGCTGGGTATAACTGTGAACCCCTGAATCTCGGCTATCAGCGACTGTCGGGAGGCTTCGTCGAAGCTGCGTGAGTATCGATACAGCCACACTCTGCTCTTGGAGAGCACGAGTGGTCGGATATCCCACGGAGAATCTCCGATGAGCACATTTACACACACCGCAGACGCAGGGAATGAGCGAGCGTAGAGCTCGAATACTGCTCGTTCCGAATCGCTCAGCGCATCAGGTGACACTAACCTCACAAGTACTTCCCTTACTCCCGTTGTCGTTGCTGTGTGCCACGTACGTACTGCCGCGCCAGCGTCACTGGCGCTCGCATGTACGACCGCGGTTCTTAGCTAGTTTTCGATCGCCACGAGGGAGTCTATCTCTTGCTTGAGCCGGGGTAGAATCTCGTCGTACGCAAACTGTCCCACGAGCTCGCCTTTGCGCTTAAGATTGACGTGACTTGGGGCGCACCACAACCCCAGATCGGCGTCGTCTGTCTCGCCCGGGCCGTTGACGCGACATCCCATGACCGCGATGGTGAGCTTTCTGTCTGCGAACTCCTCGGTCATGGCGCGTACCTTCTGTGCAAGCTCGACGAAGGCTTCGTTTTCGACGCGTGAGCATGAAGGACACGAGATGATGTTGAGCCCCTCTTGTTCAAAGCGCGGGACCGACCGGAAGCGACCCGCGTACACATCCTCTATGATCTTCTTTGCGAGTAGCACCTCTTGATGTTTCTCGGAGTGCGGAAGGGTAAGCGACACGCGTAACGTGTCGCCTATGCCTTGGGCTAGGAGATTCTCAAAAGCTACGCGAGTCTTTATTTCGCCCATCGGGAGCATTCCGGCCTCGGTCACCCCGACGTGTATCGGGATGTCCGGGCACTGTTCAGCGAATCGTCGGTTGATGTCGATCACGTCGTTCGGATCGGAGCTCTTCAGCGACACGACGTAGTTGGTGAAGCCGAGGTCTTCGAGATATCCGATGTGCTCTTTGGCGGAGCCGATAGCCACTTCGATCGGATCTTGGTCTTCGTGCGCTCGAGCCGGGTCAAGGGAGCCGAAGTTCACCCCGATTCGCAACGCCAAGTCGTGCTCGCGTGCGACCTCGACGATGTAGGCCACCTTTTCGCGAACCGGAACGTTCTTCTCGTGATGATACAGGTGCCCCGGATTGTAGCGGATTTTTTGCACGTACGGCGCTACGTTCTTGGCGAGTTTGTAACTCTCCTGAAGATCCACTACCAGGCGTGCATTCGTTCGCGTGCGGATCTCAGCCAGAGCTTCGACGTCGCGCCGACTGTCGATCGCAATTCGAATGATATCTGCCCCATGCTCCTGCAGGAGTGCTATCTGGCGGCACGTTGCCTCGATGTCCTGTGTCTTGGTAGCGCACATCGATTGCACCGAAATGGGTCCTTCACTGCCGATAATGAGGTCCCCTACTCGCACAGAACGAGTTTTCCTGCGCGTAATTCGAGGCACTCGCGAGGCTGGGTCTACGATTGGGAGCTTTGATCCGTTGCTCATGGTTAGTTCCAGACGATTTTCACTGTCGAATTGTTAAAAATATTGTATGATCGGTCAGTTATATCAACCTTTCACGGTGTTGTCTTCCCAGCTTGGGAGATAGTGAAGCGAAAGCCGAAGGCATCGGGATGTGTTCTCTAGGCAGATCATTCTCGGACATCGTCGTGAATGGGTAAGTGGTTGTAAGGAAAGAGCTTTCGCCTTAGTGGGCTGCGGCAAAAGGCAGCGCAAGCAGGCTTCTGGTGCAAGAGGTCAGGCGCAAGGCTTTTAACGGAGAATTCTGCAACCTTTCTGGGATTGGAAGTTGGGGTACGTATGACAGACCAAGCAGATCTAGAAGAGATCTTCGCAAACATAACCGAGGAGTACGAGGAGCCGGTGCCTATCGGTGGTCGGTGTGAGAGTACGATCTTCTATCGTGTGGAAGACCTCAGTGATGCAGAGCTCGATGCGTGTGCCCAGTACGTTGCAGAACGCATACATAACGTAATTTCTCCGCAACATCCCGAACTTTTCCTGAAGTTGCCTGGTGGTTATTCTTTCTTCGCCGAGCGCCTGTGTGCAGTGTATTCGGAGATGTACAACAAAGGAAAAGAGATCCCGCTCGAGCAGTACCTCGAGAGCAAGATGTCCAATGGTCATGGGGAGAAGTACAAGGGGTGTACGTCTATCTTGGTCACTGATGTAATCACGACGGCGCGGTCAAGTTTGGAAGCTCATACGCGGGCAACTCTGCGCGGCATACCGGTACTGTGTTGGGCGACCCTTATTGATCGTACCTTTGGGCCTGGGCCTGTGCCTGTCGTCTCCGCTTTTACCGGAGCACCAGTGCGGGTTCTCACCCAGATAGGATGAGGTGTTCCCCGGCAGGCGCCTGCCGGGGCGTTGCCATTACGGCATCTTCCGAACTAAGGACGCTTCAGGGCGCCGAACTAAAGACGCTTAAGCGGGATTACCTTGCGAGAGCCGCCAGCGGCGATGCGGGGCATAATGACAGGGCTATGCGCAGCCTCTCTCGTCCGATCGTCCACTTCGTCTAGGATGGCGATGGTAGAAACCACGGTAGCAGCCTCCTCCGAAAGCTCTGCGGCAGGTCGCACGACCTTGCTGCGGCGAATCAGCATATCGAGTTCGTGGTGAGCTGCTTGCCCCGCCTGCAGGCGCGCCTTGAGGCTAACTAAGCTTACCGAGAGTGAGGCTGATCTAATAAAATCACCGCGTTCCGCACACGCTATCAGCTCTCGTTGTGACTGTACTAAATCGCTCTCGCTGCTGCGCCAGATCGTTTGGAACTCGTTGCGCAGTGCGAAAACATCATAGATGAGCTTTTTGGTGTTTGGAGACTCAACGGCTTCGGAGAGCTTTCGAAGAAGGAGGCTGTTTACCTCTCGCCACTCCTGTACCTGAGCTGCAGAGAGCTCCGCAGTGTTCTCCGCTTTGAGGTTCGAGACGGTTCCGGCTGAGTTGTACAGTCGGAGCGCGCGTCGGCTCTTTTGGATGAGGGCCATAACTCGAGCGCGAAAGGATTCTGACTCCATAAACTCCTACCTGACGAAACGGGCGAAGGTTAGCAGCGGTGACAACCTAAATCAACCTTTAACGACTCCAGAGAGGGAAATGGATCGCCGCCTCAGTTCTGGAACGAGGTTTATATGAAAGATGTCAAAAGGGCCGGCGTCGGTGCTGTTCGCTCAAGGGTAAGCGGGTGCAATCGAGAAGGCGCTCAGCGAGGCGGTGCCCCGCCAGGCGCGCACCGTAATGTCGAGCACTCCGTCATACAGCTCGACGTCTTTGGACACCTTGAGCGGGTTAGCAGTGCCGACTTGACGCACGATGTCGATATGTTTTAACGCCGTCCCCGCTTCCATCTCGATGTCGAAGATGCTCTTCCCAGCGTGCCGCTGATACAGATCCATGAAGTAAAATGTGACCGTGTAGGCCCCCAACGGGAGAGGTATGTGGTAGTCAATCTCTCCCTTACGGGAATTTCTCCCGGATCGGTAGAGCTTCGGAATCAGGCTCAAGCCGTGACCGGTGCTGTCTCCGTACGTGGCGGCCTTCGAGAGCCCTGCGTCGCTTTGCCACACGGTCCCTCCGTCGTCTAAGAAGCCCGGGCCCCCGCATTTGATGTACAACGAGGGCCTGAGGGTGACGAGTTGTAGCCTGGCGAGCTGCTCAAGGTAAGGATCACGCTCGACGCGGGCAGGCATGGGGCTCGGGGTTGGCAGGGGTGTGGGCGCGCTCGCTATCTTTCGGGGTCGTGGGGCTCCTACCGATGGCGATGTCAGGATGAGCGGAGTCACCAGACAAATAAGAAGCCAGAATCGATCGCTGCGGAACATGAAGACGTGTGTACGACGATCTTTCGAAGGCGACTACGATCGGCAACATTCACTAGCACTTGTCAGGTGGTAACCGGTTGTTATGACTGGCTATCTATATGAGCCTGCTTGTGCCCCTCGACGTACAGGTACTCACGCGCCTCCACTGAGAGTTTTAAGTTGATACGCAGCACACGCTCAAGGCATTTGCCGCTTCTGTCGACTCCAAAAACGGGTCGCAAGTATTCGGGGACATCATGTTTAAGCGCTCATTGCTCGTAGTGTTTGTGGCAGCCACGGCGGCTGTGCCGCTTCTTAGCGACATATTCTATGCGACTGCTCAGCCTGTCGCCCGCTCTGCAGAGAATATTCCCTACCGCGCAAGTGCTGCTGGAGATTTGGATGACGCACCGGTCCGCATTACTCATCCAGAGGACGAAGGGCTTGATGAGCCAACCCCAACGCCGACGGTAACTCCTACGCCGACTCTTACGCCAACAGCAACGAGAACCCCGACAGCGACGCGAACCCCGACTGCCACTCCCACGCCCCCTTGCTACGTGATGAACGTGGCCATGGCGGGCATAAGCGATGGACACACCGATCTCCGAATACGCTCCTCGGGATTGGCGAGACAGGCGTCGTGTCTTCACAACTTGGTCTCCGAATCGATGACCAGTTGGGAGGCGAGCGACAAAGCTGCCTACTTTAACTTCAACGCCGCTACCTTCGCGTCGACAGGCTCCTTTCAGGGGTTGTATTACAACAACACCAGGAAGTGGAGCGACGATAACTTCGTGCGCGGACTGTGGAGAAATGCCCTGAAGAGTTCAGGTCTGAAGAACCCAGAAGAGATAGACCCACGCTCAGTAGCGGATCCGGTGGCGCGGGCTGCCCTGTATAAGCAGAGAGAAGCGCTCTATACACAGAACCTTGACACCTATATATCGTGTCAGCGAAAGGCGACATTCGGTGACGCCGCACTGCGCGGTGGTAAGTTCGGCGGAGGAGATGCCTCCTTGAAGGAGTACGCATGCTGGACCGGTATGGTGTTTCTCGATGCTCAGTGTCGTTTGGTTCCTATAAGATCTCTGAACCCTGATCAAATCAAGTCCTGTACCTCGAACAGGCTATCCGTAGAGTACTGGGCAAGCACTCCGATCTCGCTCATCTTCGAGGGAGAGGGAGACCCAATGGGGAGCTATAAGATCGTCAAATTCCCTCTCGATCCATCGACAGGTGCAAACTTTTGGGAGTGGCGCGGCTCGAGTGCTGCCCCACTTCTGGTCTACGACCCGCAGCACAAGGGAGAGATCTCCTCCGCCGAGCAGGTGTTCGGAGTGTGGGCCCTCGGTGGCAAACCTAACCATGAAGACTCATCGGTAGCACGCACCAAGTGGGCTCACGGCTTCGAGGCCCTTGCAACCCTCGATGCGGACGGAGACGAGCGGATCTCTGGCGATGAGCTTGCACCACTTGGGTTGTGGTTCGACAGCAACGAAGATGCGATATCGCAGCCTGGTGAAGTCAGGCCCGTGAGCGAGGTGGGGATAGAAGCGCTCTTCTTCAAAGTGGGCCACGTGGACGACCAGCTCGGAGATGTCATCGTCAATATCGGATACCACCGAAAAATAGACGGCGCGCTTACCACCGGTAAAGCAGTAGATTGGCGCGCTCGCGGACATGCCACCGCAGAGGGACTTTTGCTGGGGCGGGTACTGGGAGGAGATGGCGCACTCGAAGCCAGCGGGGTCGCAGATGCGACATCTGTCGGAGGCGCGGAATCCGAGAGTGCGTGGGATAAACAGACAGCGCTCCAATCGATCTACAGCCCTGCAGGGTTTTGGAGGGTGACGTTAGAGCCCGAGAGCCCTATCGAGATCAAAGAGAAAGTCGGTGAGACGATACTTGCCTTCAATGTTTCGAGCCCTAACTTCCTCGAGGGGTATACCTTCTCAGAGGTAGGCCTGGCAGGAATGCAGGATGCGGCTCGAGCGATCGGCTTCACATACACCAGCGGAAGTAAGAGCTTGAACGTCGATGGCACCATCCAACTTACCTTCGCGGGACAGAGTGAGTTTGCGCGGCTCGAGAACACAGCGACGCTGCAGAGGGATGGCACTACCATGCGGGGGAGAACTGTAGCTCATCTGGCCGGCGACAAGCAGCTCAAGTACTCGTGGAGAGCCGTAAAGATGGGCAATCCGAGTGACGCACCAGCTTCACGTTGACGCGAGCTGCGATAAGATGGTTTTGATACGGACACATTGCCAAGGCAGGGCTATCGCCTACGGCGAACGAAGGTTGCCTGGACCCTTTTATCCCGATTCATCACCACCTTGCATTCGCGCCTCGCGTGACGGCAGGCACCGCTCCATCGACGGAATCTGAAACCGCTGGCCGGCTCAGCGCGAAGTCGGAGTTCGCTGCCGCAGGGCAGCTTTGTCCAGCACGACAATCCGCACCGGATCTCGCCCGTTCGACTGGCAATAGCGCCCGCGCCGATCCTGCGCACGCGGATCGTACATGTGGATGGTGAAGCGGGCGGTGTTGGTGTTGGCACATCCTCGGGAGCGCGTGGCAGCAGCCCCGCATACCCGCGTAGCGTATCGTATTTGGGCGATGAGACCTGCCCTACACGCTCGAGAGCTCCCCAAGAGCCGAAACGGCTGTATGTTCCGATGTCGGTAAAGTGCATGAAGAGGCCCCCACCCTCTGATTCCCATCCTGCAAGGTATCGAGTGTAGAGCGCCCCCATCTGTGTCGCACGATTTGCTCGGGAGAATAGCTCCGTGAGACCGTTGTTCGAACTTGCTTCCCCGACCCCCGCCAGATGCTGCCCCCCTTCGTAGGCAATCAGACGCACCCCGTACAGATCGGCGACCTCCTTGTTTTCGCGCACCCACTGCATACTTTGATTAAACGCCCCGCTGGGGGGCCCGCTCGATAACTCACCACCGAAATTCAACTCGCTAAAGAGCCTATCGAGTCCCCCATCGGAGGCGTTCGTCCAAGTTAGTACCTCTTGGTAATTCTCAGGCTGGCCGAGGTAATCTCCCAAGTATGGAGCTATCGCTAAAGCCTCGATACCGTGATCTACACACGGGCCTTGTTCCCAGAGTGGGCAGCGCAGCGCCTCACTGGCGGTCCAACTGTTAGCGGCTTGAGAGGCGATGACGCACGTCACTCGTGCGGCATCATCCCCAAAGACACCCCTCCACACATCACATATCTCGGCGCTGCGGCGACCGTGAAAATTCATCCTCTTCGTAAAACCACTCTCCGAGCTTTGTGGCCACGCTGCGTTACCCCGCAGCTCGACCCAGAGGCCTTGGTCGAAGGCGGAATTCCACACTTCGTTCGAGTACTCAACGACGACCGGCAGTGAGCCATCCAATTGTGCTCGCACCAGCTCCGCAAAGGAGCGCACATAGGCATCGTTGGCCTGATGCGGCATGGTGAACCAAGGAGCTTTGTCGGTGGTGTTGGCGAGATCTATCATGAGCTCTGCCGGGACGCCGCGGTCGGTTGAATAGCGGGAATCGCTGGGTCTGGCGCGTGCTCCCCAGCTTGCGACACTGGAGTTATTCGTACGCATCCAGTCCATGAACCGCAGGGCTCGATATGGCTCGAGCTGATCGAGGAAATCCGGCGAGAAGGTGTGCGTGGCGTGCAGCGCTTCGTGTTGCTCGGCAACGACTCGAATATTTCGAATGTAGTTACCGGTCCTAGCGGGGTCCGTAGAGGTAATCCTCAGCACGGATGCACCTCTTGATGGATCAAGCGTAATGACATCACGCCCGGGCCTCGATGCCTCCGCATCTTTAGAGGCCCCCAGGCGATATTCAATCACCCCTTGTCCATCATACAGCACGACATATCGAGTGGCAGGAAAAGATGCCGGCAGATCCCATACAGTAGCAACACTGGTGAACGTTACCGGTGCAGATCGCGCTGGTAATGAGCGCACCCAGCCGTCAACATCGAGGTCGATAGCATGCGATTCCTCCGTATTGAAGGCATTATCATCAGAGCACCCGGGATCGACACCTACCTCGCACTGAGTGAACCACGGACGCGAGGAGCGGAAGAGGTTCATAAAGGGAAGTTGCGGCGAATAGTCGGTAACCTCGGCAAGATTGGTGCCGAGGCGTAGAGACGTTGCCGGTTGTGCACAAGCGGAATCCACCAACGCGAGCGCTGCCGCAATTAATATTAGGAACGTGAACGTCGCGTGCTTTGGCATACTATCGAGGTGTCGTAACGTAGTCCTGGCCATTGTGCCCGCTGATGTCGCCGGAAGCATAGTCTTGCCGACAACTTTGTGTTTGCTTGATCTTACACCTCAGGACGCGGGGCTTCAAAGCTTATGTGGCGCTCGCGAAAATCGGAGAGCAACCCAACATCCGCGTTCGCAGGAGGGGGGTTGCCTTGCTTCCTTAAGGGGGACAAAGAGGTTTCGAACGCAAGCCTCTCGGAATCCTATCGTCCCCTACTCTTCATCACCTGGTAGAGCGTAGTCTCTTCCAGCAGCTCCGCCACTCGATTCCTAATCTCAACAAAAAGCTTCACTAGCCCCTGTTCATGCTCAATCGGGCTCGGATGATAGTAATTCCTGCTCACTGAGGTCGTGGGGGCTAACGGTCCCTCGAAGAAGCGTACGATCTCGGCAACAGAGATCTCCTTGGGAGGCCTCGCCAATTCATATCCACCATCCTTCCCTTTGACGGATCTGATGAACCCGCCTCGTTTTAGGGCGAAGAGGATCTGCTGCAGGAAGCGCTTGGGTATGCCCTGACTTTGGGAGAGTGTCTCTGCTGACAATAGTCCTTTCGAGTAGTTGCGCGCGAGAGCAACGAGCGCAAGAAGGGCATATTCGGACTTGTTGGTAAGCTTCATTTGAATGTTTACAAGGTTGATAAACTATGTAAAGTAAGGACGCCTCTACATCTGTAACGCCATGACGAGCTCGAACATTACTCAGATATGCGCATCTCTGGAAAACCTCTCCGCCCCGCTCTCACGGGGCGAGATCGAGGCTCTCCTTCAAGCTGTGTCGGCGCACAGGCAGGAGCTTGAGCTCTTCGAACGCTTCGAAGACACCTCCTACTGCCGCAATCGGATATTCAAAAACACGTTTGTTGATCTGCTCCTCCTGTGTTGGAAGCCTTCTCAACGAACGCCTATTCATGATCATGCCGGTTCGACCTGTGGAGTATACGTGATGAAGGGCCAGGCGATCGAGATAGCTTTTGCTCCTTCTGCGATGGGGCTGCTCATCCCCAAGGAGTCGCTCGAACTAACCGAAGGCAACATTACGGTAAGTACCGATTCGGATGTGCACCTGGTCGGTAATTTCGCCGCGCCTGCCCAAGAGCTCGTAACTCTCCACTGCTATTCGCCTCCCCTCGCCTCCATGCGCGTATTCGACGAAAAAGAAACCTTCTTCGCCGATTATCCGGCGATTGCGGCTTGCGCTAGTAGCAGTGGGTGTTATCACATCGATCTATGACACGTAGGATCGTTATCATCGGAGGGGGGTGCAGCGGTACGCTGGCGGCTCTAAATCTCCTCAAATTGGGTTCGGCTGGGTCGCTCGAGGTTATTCTTGTAGAACCGCGGTCCGAAGTCGGTAGAGGCCTGGCCTACACGGTTCCCAGCGATCGGTGTAAATTGAACGTGCCAGCGAACGGTATGGGTGCGGATCCTGGAGATCCCGAGGGTTTTCTCACGTGGGCGCGCGCGCAGGATTTTAGCGTCGAGCCTCATCAGTTCGTCTCTCGACGGCTGTACGGGTCGTATCTTCAATTCCTCTTGGATACTGCGCAGAAGAGCGCAACTCCGGGCACCTTTCAAATTATTCGTGACGTAGCTGTTGATCTCGATTTTGACGAGGATACGCAGCGCTTTCGAATCGAGTTAGCGCGACATCCTTTTGTGCATGCTGACGCCTGCATTCTCGCCTTGGGAAACCTGCGACGCTCGACACTTAACGGTATAGAGATCGCGTCCATGTTCAGCGACCCGTATGATGAGAGGAGCTACGAGGCGCTCGAAGATAAGCAGCGTATGCTCGTTATTGGTACGGGATTGACGGCAGTAGATTGCGTATTGGAAGCCGAGGGGCGCGGATACACGGGAGAGTACGTCATGCTCTCGCGGCATGCACGAGTTCCCCTCTCCCATGAGTCTGTAAGCGCGTTGCAAGCCTCAAAGGTTGATCCCTTCTTTAGCTCACAGGATTTACTCGTCTCTGTTCCGCTAGTCGCTTTGGTAAGAAGAATTCGAGAAGAAGCGCAGCGACTGGGATCGTCGCAGCCGGTCATTCATGCCATGCGTCCGCACCTACAGGCGGTCTGGAAGGCTCTGCCGCTCGCCAGCAAGAAACGCTTCCTGAGACATCTTCGCCCGTTCTGGGAAGTGCACCGGCATAGGATCCCTGATTCGCATGCCGCTGTTCTCGACGCATTACGAGAGTGCGGACGCTTGAGCGTCATCGCTGGACGTCTGAAGTCGGCGCACAGGAGCGCAGGGGCGATCGAGGTTGTCTACCAGCACGGTAGCGAGGTTGTGCGAAACACCTTCGATATCGCGATGTGTTGCGCTGGTCCGGAGAGGGATCTCCGTAAAGCTGAGAACTCGCTCGTGCAGAATCTTCTGCGTCGCGGAGTCATACGACCGGGGGCTCTCGGCCTTGGTGTCGACACAACGGAGAGCTCTCTGCCTCAGACTGCCCAGCAGCGCTTCCGGATTCTTGGCCCACTGCAGCGGGAGCAGTTGTGGGAGATAACCGCCGTGAGAGAGATTCGGAGCGAAGCCGTGCGTTTAGCTGATGAGCTCTCTCTGCAGCTTTCGGGCGGAGCGGCTTGAGCACGTGCACGTTGGCCTAGCACAGAGTCTCAACCTCTCGATTTCACGAAAAACCCCCAAAAATTGAGCCCGGAATTATCGGCCAAGTAAAACACTACCTGAGGCTTGTGCGCGGCAACTTTGGTAGCTGCTGCCTTTAGAGTTTAGCGACCGCTGGCATGCCCAACTCGTTGATCGACCTGAACCCCATCGTGTAGTAGTAGAGCTTGAGCTACTCAGTGCCCTGTGGCCAGTTCCGCCCCTGGTCTGTCGCAGCAGCCGCCGAGTGCCGGCCGGGGCGTCTTAGTCCTCACATAGTTGTCGAATTAGGTGGACGACCAGGCGTTATTGCTTTAACAGCGATACCCTCGCAAGTGCCAGCAACAGGCGCCTAATCACGGGCTCTCCATATTTGGCGATCAGGAACGCTAGCGCTGTCACGGCGAGCATCGGAGGAAGTGGGGTCAGCATCCCCGGAATGCCTGGCGCATAGTGATGGAGCTTTATCGTAAGAGCGACCGAGGCGTTCTGGTGAATTAGATAGAGCGGATAGCTGATGAAGCCACCGAAGACGAACATCGGAGATGCAAAGAGCGCCGCGACCCGTATGCTGAATAGCGCAGAAATAAACACCATGTAGAGCGCCACTGAAACAATAAAGGCGTCTATGGTCCACTCGGAGTTCGCGAGGATGGCAAGGGGGAGCAGGCAGATAGATAGAGCAAGGGCTTTTTTATCTCGATGCGAATAGGCCTTGAATACCAATGCGCCTATCACAAACCAGCCGAAGTGTCTGAGAGCGAGGACCCTGTTCAAGGCCATGTTCAAGAACTGGGCTGCTGCGGATGAGGGGGTACTGGACGCTGTGAGCGTGACTACGAAGCTGACCAGAAATAAAACCAGTAGTATAGGGAGCGCTCTCTTCTTAGTGACGAAGTAAAGAAGTCCGAAAATCAGATAAAATTTAACCTCAACGAATATGGACCAAAAGGCACTATCGACCGCGCGAGTGTCTATTCCGAAAAGTGTCTCTAGTAGGAATGGGTCGATGAAACAAAGTCCGGGCAGCGTGTTAACGAGGGAGAGCTGTCCCACAGGACGCTCAGGCAGCCACCCTGAGGTGACGTAAATCAACACGGTAGCCAAGAGCATCGCCGGGAAGAGCCGCAACCACCGTCGATAGAGGAATTCGCCGAAGCTGCGACACTTTTCAAGGGTGAGGAGGATAACAAACCCGGAGATTAAGAAGAAGAGATTTACCCCCAAGGTGCCCTGCTCGAAGACAACGAAGTGCCGTAAAGCGCTGGCCCACGGAAGGCGGTCGGCCCAGCGCGAGTACGCGTGATACAACACCACAAGTGCGATAGAGAGCCCTCGCAGGCCGTCGAGTGCTGAAATACGTTGGGCAGACGTCTTGGAGAATGTCTCCTCGCTGAGTGCGCGGGGCCGTGCAGGCAATTGGTCTAGAGCGAGGTGCATGGGTAACCGATATTTATTCACGGTTTGCGCCGGCGCGATAGCCCCGTCTTTCTAAGTGAATCGGAGTCGGCACTGCACCGCTAGTGGGTGCGGTCCTCAGACACCGATTCCGCATGCAATCCTGATGGTGCTCATATCTAACCTTTATGGTCAGGATTATCGTACCACCTCCGCTTTGAGGCTCAATTAAGAGTTTCTCATTCTGCCTTTTTGTACAGGAAGGCGACCATGGAGGAACAGTTAGCAGTTGGGGTAGTTCTCGGACTGCTCCTATCTCTCGTTCTATACGCAACGATCCGATTCAATCGCGCTCTGCTTCTCAGAACCCTGCTTGGACAAAAGGCGCAGGAGTCTTTGGGGGTGCTGCAGACGTTCTATGAACACGCACCCTCGCTGCTTGGGATAGTAGAACTGTCCGGCGATGATATTTATCACGTCTACGATAATCCAGCCGCTTGTCGCTTCTTCGGAGTGCTTACTGGCCAGACACGTGGCAGACTTGAGGTTGACCTGGGCGTCTCCAAGGACCAAACCGCACTGTGGGCGCTGAACCTCAACGAAAGCCTAGCCCGACAAGGTCCCATTCGATTCGAGTTCAATGGAGGAGGCGGCCGCTGGTTCGCTGTTACGGTGTGTCCGGTGATTGAACACGGTAGCATGGCGCAACAGTTTTGCTACCTCGCTGAGGATATCTCTGAATGGAAAAATAACGCCGAGCTCGCGTCGAGGGATAGGCAGAGGCTTCAATTCGCGCTTGTGGCGGCCCGCCTGGGCTTTTGGGATTGGGATGTCCTCTCAGGCCGCTATCAATACGGTGGTGATTGGTCGAACCTTCTGAGCTTTCCTGAAGATTACTTCAAACCAACACTCTCCCCATGGGAGGCCTTGCTCCATCCCGAAGATGCACTCCGAGTCACGGATATCTTGCGTAGCAATTTGGAGGGAAAAACCCCGGAGTTTGAAGCCGAATGTCGCTTGAAGACTGGTACTGATGAGTTTGTGTGGGTCTCGGCTCGCGGCCGGGTTATCGAGAGGGACCAGAACGGTTTGGCACTCCGACACGTCGGAGTGGTCGAGGATATCGATGAGCGTCGCAAGGTTCGTGAGCAACTGAAAGCGGTCGCCCGCCAGAAAGACGAGTTCTTAGCGACACTTGCTCACGAGCTTCGTAACCCCCTCGCCCCGATACGCACTGGGCTAGCGATAGTCAAGCGAGATCCGACGAGCGATGCGGCCCGTCGAGCGCGGGACATGATGGAGCGCCAACTCCTGCATTTAGTGAGGCTTATCGACGATCTTCTCGATATTTCCCGAATTAGCCTCGGGCGTTTGACACTTAAAAAGGCGCAAATTACTGCCAAGCAGATCGTCGAGACTGCTGTCGAGGGTAGCCTGCCCTTCATCGAGTCGAATGACCACAGGCTGTCGATCGATATTCCCAGTGAGCCGATAGTGATTGACGGCGACTTGACCCGACTTGCTCAGGTACTGAGCAACCTCCTCAATAATTCAGCTAAGTACACTCCAAAAGGGGGACGAATCGCACTTGAGGTGAAGAGATTGGCTACCGTGGTACTCTTCAAGGTATCCGACAACGGACTCGGAATACCTGCCGGAATGCTTGAGAGTATCTTCGACATGTTTGGCCAAGTGAATCGGACACTCGATCGTGCTCAGGGTGGATTGGGTATCGGACTGGCTTTGGTCCGCAAGCTGGTCGAGCTTCATAACGGCACCGTCCGCGCGGAGAGCGCTGGCACAGGACGCGGAGCAACCTTTACCGTACTGTTACCTGTTTTGGCGGAGGCAGGAGAAGAGCTACCCGATGTGAAGCAGCCCGACCCAGCTCTCCAGGCGATGCCAAAAAAGATCCTGGTGGTCGACGACAACGTAGATAGCGCAGAGAGCCTCGCAGCATTTTTGCAGATGCATGGTCATTCGACACGGGTAGCGCATACTCCATCGGAGGCTCTCGCCATCCAAAGTGAATTTCGACCCGACGTTATGTTTCTCGACATCGGGCTCCCCGAAATGAGCGGGTATGAAGTTGCCCGTCGTGTCAGAGCCGCACCTCATGGGACAAGCACGTGCCTGGTGGCGATTACTGGTTGGGGTGGAGAACGGGACAAGGAAAACGCCCGAGCCGCAGGCTTCAATGCGCATCTAACAAAACCAGTCGATCTTTCAGCGGTTCAGATGCTTCTGCACAGTGGTAGCGGGCAGATGGAGTTCCACGCCTAAGGAGACAGGGAAAGCCTACCCGTAGCGAGAAAGTGGAGGTTGGGTTGATATTCGATTTTCGTGATGTGGAAAAACCGCAGGTGTATCCGCTGCGATACACTGAGGATTTTTCCACATCGGGAAAATCGGAGAGCAATCCAAGATTCGCTTTCGTAGCAGGGAGGGGTTTTGCCTCGCTTCCCTGAGGCAGTTCACGAGACTGCTGCGTTATTTCAAATTCTATAATACGAAGCGAACACACAGCCCCCCTGCTGATGCCACGCCCCCTTAAAAGCCGCCACCACCAGAGTCTTTAACAGATAAGTGGAGAGCTGTTACCTGTCCAAAGTGTGGGGTGCACCCCATAGAACAGCTCTAAGACAGTGCAGCTAATTGCTCTCGCAATGCACCGATACTTTTGCTCTCCCAATCAGCCAACGGCGTCTTTCGCGTAGCGACTACGCCGTCAATGCATGTCTGAAGGGTCTTGGCCCATTCGGTTCCATGAATGATTTCAATCCCTGTAACGCTAGAAATGGGTAGGGAAACCTCTAAGTTCCTTCTAATTTTGTGGGGTAAGCCGAACACTTTGCCAAAAACATCGATTATTATAAGCCCTTGATCGCAATCAAATCTCAGTGTCTGAACGGCATCCTTCAGATGTTGCCTCTCTTGTGACCCATGTGTCCCTGTGGTCTCTCGTAGAGGAACAGCAAGAGCCACCGACGAGATTGGTGCTTCTAGCCTCCACTTTTCGATAATGTTACGAGGTGTCTCATTCAAAGAATCATAGCTAAATGTGACCCTCAAAGAATACTCGCTTAGCGGAAACGACTTTCCTAGCATCTCAAGTCGTTGAGCTAAGTCATCCCAGGCTGTCTCTGGATCGGAATTCCGACGTACGCCCTCCAGTAACTGAGAGAGATCGCTGTTCACCTGCACCAGCTTCGGGTCTTCAGGCGTGTTTTCGACTTGAGTATCTGCTAGTTTTGTATCCCCTGTAGAAGGAAGCTGCTCAGGTCTTTTTGGCCCTACTTGTTCATTTGTTACTGGAATCATTGATTATCCGATGTAGTCATTTATTAGTGGTTTCGTGACATATCACAGTTGGTACTCATCGTTTAAACCTTCGAGGGGGCAGATGTTCGTTTTCCTGTGAAGCAGTACAGCCCTATCCATTGCAGAGTGTTCACGCAATTCATATTTATTTCGGATGTAAAAACTCTCTAAGAATCCCTCGCTGTGCTGGCGCTGGTGAGGTGTCAAATTCTCCAGCATTTCCCTGACCTTGGTTACCAATGGGTGAACCGGTTCAGTAGACTCCTTGGCGTTTCACGTCTGCGCTTTCGGCAATTTGAAACCTGATACGTTATGCATAAACATCTCCTCTAATTAGGACACATCGGTAGTTATGCTTCAAAACAGTCGGATGTTACATATGCGGATAACTCTGCAGCGCTCACCTTTGTGGTACAACCCCGTGGCCATGTAGCGAGGGGGTATCTAGGCGGTATTTTTCCGATATCGTTCGGTTATCTAGACGTGAACAAGGCGAAGTGGCTGCTGCCTTGAAGGGTGGGCTCAGAAAGTTGGGGCTTCATCAGATTTTATGCGTCGTTCTCTCCGCTCATGCAGCTTCTATCCACGTAGCCGAGAAGATCGGCTTTACTCGGTATGAGCGTGTTGACTGGTGAGGAAAGGAATTCCGCATCCACGAGATTTCATTGGAAGAGTGGTTCCCTAGGTTGGATATAAATAGCCTCATGGAGAACGGCCTTCGTCGCCGCACAGCTAGCCCTTTGGTTGACCTGGCTGGGGGCGTGGGTAGTGACTCGACCTCGCGATAGGTAGGTCACTTGCTTAACGAGTAGCACCATAATAACAAAACTCTTACTTTTTAATACTCAGACGAAAGGGCCTTATGATCAAGGAACAGAATAGCTCTCCTCAAGCAGAACCGGAGTTCCAGTTACTGGCGAAAGCCATTTTCGATCCGCTTGGGTATGCCCAGCAGCATGGTCTCAGTGGAGAAGCTGTGATAGGTCGTATTTACAAGCAGCTTCGTCGATCCCTATTTAGTCCAGAAAAAGGAAGAACTCCTGAGCGAATCACACAAGTAGAGAATTTTGCATCATCAGCCGACAGGAGAGATGGTCATTTCGAAGAGAATGTAAAAACTGCCTTTAGGGAATTGATTCGAGCAGAGTTGGTGATTGCAACGGCAAGTCGAGAGGGGGTAGCGTCTCCTTCAGTAACGAGTCTTGTACAAAAGAGTCACTTTTGTACCGTGAGGGGCCTTGAACCATATTCCACCCCGAGGCCATTTAAAAACACTCTTCGGTCGTTAGCCTTTAACGACTCTGAGGGGAATCCTTTTAGTGCTAACGAGAGAGAGGTTTTGAAAGCAGTTTTGAAAGCAGTTTTTTCTGCTCTTCAAGATCTCTAAACTTTGGAGAACAAGAACGTAGTAAAGGAAGGCCAGCTAACCATCGTAATGAACGGATTGTTGGCCTCAGGCTCCCTCCAATCGCAGCTTTACGGAGGTGCTCAAGGAGCTTCCAACGTGTTTAGTCCCGTGTAATTGAGACAGAGATTCGCCAGCTGATCCCGCCAAAAAGATCTCACCCTGTACTGCTTCACCGGAGAACAAACCTTTGAGAGAAGCAGGAGTCCGGACAAGCTAGAGGCTCTTCAGACAAAGCTATGGCGAAAGGACTCTGCCTTGGCAGAGCTTGTGGAGGAGCTGATCGCTGAAAGAGAAGGAATGGGGACCTCTGATGAAGCGGTGGGTAGAGCCGCTTTATCATCCACTGGGACATCAGAGGGTCGATGGAGGAGCAAGACGTGGGTTGGTACTTAGAGAGGGCTCGAGAGTTATTTCCAGACGCCAAGCTCAGGGAAGCAGGGCAAAATCTCTCCGCGCTGCGACAGCAGATCTTGAGTCGCTCTAAAATTTAAGCGATTTGGAAAAATCCTCAGTGTATCGCAGAGGATGGGCCTGCGGTTTTTCCACATCGAGAAAAACAGAACACCACCCCAATCTCCACTCTTTCGCTACGGATGGATTCTTGCTTCCCTGGGATAATCAGCAAGAAGGAATCCCAGTTCGCCTACAAGGACCTTAAGGAGTTCATCAGGATCTCCGGTATGAGGCACATTCGGACATCACCGTATAACCCGATGGCTAACGGATAGTTCGAGCGACTCAGCCGAACGATTCAACCGAACGATCAAGACTGAGTGCATCCGTCCAAAGGCTCCGCTTTCTCTGGACGACGGCAAGAGGATCGTCACTGGTTTCATAGAGACGTACAATCGCAGACGGTTACATAGCTTGCTTGGCTTTATCACTCCGTATGATAAGCTGACGGGCCGACATGAAGAGGTCTTTCAAGCACGAGACGCCAGGCCCGATGCAGCTCGTGCGAGGAGGAAGGAAGTGCGAGTGGTCATTGCTTCCGTAAACAACAAAACTAAGACCATGAGGATGGTAGGTTATCGAAATCCTCAGATGTTCGTTTTCAGCAGAGGCGCTAGGGAGTACATCTCAATGAAGTTCGATAAATTCGCCGCATATCACGAGTCTGTGCAAGCTCCCAAAGAAGACGTGCGCTTTCTGAGGCGGCTGTACCGCGAGATAAACGACTCAGAGCCTACCGTGCTAAGGGAGGACTTCTGTGGCACCTTCGCGATCTGCTGTGAATGGGTGCGTCTTGGCGAAGACAAGAAAGCTATCGGTCTCGATATCGATCCGCAGCCGTTAGCGTATGGAACGCAGCACTATCTGGGCGCTCTGAGCGATTCTCAGAGATCGCGCATACACACATTACGCAGGGATGTTCTCTCATATTCGGGTGGAAAGGCTGACATCAGCTGCGCACTTAACTTTAGTTATTACATCTTTCACTCGCGGGCGACTCTGCTGCGCTACTTTAAATCGTGTCGGCGCTCCCTGCGCTCAGGTGGGATCATGGTTATTGACTCCTTCGGCGGTCCTCTATGTGGCAAATCTTCGGTAGAGGTTAAGAGACTTCCTGGATTCACCTATTACTGGGAACAGGAAGACTTTGATCCAATCAACAATCGAGCGCGCTTCCACATACATTTCAAGCCTCGTAGTGGGCGCAAGCAGATGCGCGCTTTTAGTTATGATTGGCGTATGTGGACGATCCCTGAACTGCGGGATGTGATGATCGATGCCGGATTCCGCGATGTGTTAGTGTATTGGGAAGGCACCGCCGCTGATGGTAGCGGAACCGGAAAATATCACCGGCGCAAAAAAGGAGAGTCCTGCCCAGCGTGGATCGCTTATATCGTGGGGTGTGTTTAGCACCTATCTCTAGTACACCCCAACTGTCACTAACTCGACACCCGAATGATCGCCGAATATTAACTGTGATAGAAGATGTTTAGAAGGCACAGCCAAGTGACCATTTTTGGCTGTGACAACTGCTTTACAAAGGCGCTTGCGCGGGAGTGTCAGGTTAGGAACCCGATTCCGACAACACAACGCCTGTGGCTATCAGTGTAGCCATGCGATTAAAGTAGCGAGGATGGACTAAGGTACCTACCAGACATTACATAGCTTTGGCGCAGGAGGAATAAAACACTCCTTGGGCCAAGGGATATTTTTTGCCCCTTGCTTTAAGAGCTCGTAGCATCTTCTGCACTCTAGCCGAAATGCGCGGAATCGTCTGATATGCGCCGCACGAATCTCTTTTGTGGAGCCATACGCTAAAATTCGTCGCTTCTGGGTCTGTAACCTAAAGTGTGTATGGGAAGGTAAGGAGCCGTCCCGACCGGGGCCCGATCAAAGGGGCCCGTGGAGGGAGGGATGGAGGATCCGGAACCCTGGATGCTGATCGGTAGCTGAAGGGGGGCCTGGGGGGAAATCCTTGCAGCTAGAGCGTTCTGTAGTACGTTTTGAGAATGCAACGGAAAAGGCACCAAAAAGGTCCGAGGTGATTTTGGCGAGCTTGAGATTGAAACGCAACGTGACCGTGACGGGACGTTTGAGCCACAGCTGATCAAGAAGCGTCAGAAATCAGTTGGCGACTTTA
>JBIIOE010000105.1:0-13242 GCA_044337105.1 Bdellovibrionota bacterium
GCTGATATCTGGCGGAGCGGAAGCGGACCGCGGACTTTCTAGTCCGCCTTATGTTTGGATCGTAGTGCTAATATCTAGCGGAGCGGAAGCTCCGCGGTCCGTGGGGGGTCCGCCTGCTGTTTGGATCGTGGCGCTGATATCTGGCGGAGCGGAAGCGGACCGCGGACTTTCTAGTCCGCCTTATGTTTGGATCGTAGTGCTAATATCTAGCGGAGCGGAAGCTCCGCGGTCCGTGGGGGGTCCGCCTGCTGCTTGGATCGTGGTCTCAGCGGTTTAATGGATCGATGTTGCTGTTGTTCGTAGTGCACGGGCACCTTCTGCTACGAGAATCCACCAATTTTACCCTCCCCCTGGATCAGTATCCGCCTTCGCCCGGACAGAAGGATACATAGGAGAAAAAAGGTACCTTCATGCACCTCTCGATCCTTCACATAGAATACGACTTGAACGCGCGGATGAACTTTAAGCAGGCCGCAGCGAAAATCGCATCTATCCAGACCGTAGCAGTCGCACAATCGCTCGGAGAGGCGCTCGAAAAGATCCGTGACGATCAGACCTTCGACATTATTTACATCTCTAGCCGATTTTCACGTGATGCAGCGGAAAGTTTCATACAAGCTGCCAAGACCACCGAAGCAGGCGCGCAAGCAGTTTTCATCTGTGTCTGCTCTGGGTTGTATTGTACTGCCAACGTACTCGCCGATTATGCGTCGATCGGATTTGAAGGGTTCCTTCTTGCCCCCTATTCGGTCGAGTCGTTCCGTGAGACCTTTGAGATCGCCGAGAAGTTGCTCTCTTCTCACGCCAGCAGATCCGAGGATCTTACGGTTCGTTTACTCGTTCGTGCCACTGTCGGGAACATGATCGACTGCGCACGACGCTTCAAAACATCGAAACCCCTGGCAGTTCCTCATGCAGAGTTGAAACGAACTGCCGAGATCGTACGGGCCCTTCCGAAATCGACCCGACGCAGATTTAAGGAAGCGGTAAATCATGAGTTTTCGAACCGTCGTCCTGAGCACCGTCGACGGTCCCACTCGGATGACCCATCTTCGAACGGCGGAAAGGTCTCGAACTGGTGAAGCGTTAATCCTTGTAGCTACCCACCATGACCCCTTGCATTTGACAATTAGGGCGAGGTCACCCAAGATCCGCTTTGGCAGTAGGAAGGACTTCGCCTTGCCTCCCTAGTGCACCGCCACCTTCTGAATCCACAGATGTATTAAATTATGACAGCAATGACTCATCCAAGTAGGTATCGACAGATAGGCTGTGTAGTCGGCGCGCTTGTGCTCGTCGTCGTTATCCTGGCTGTCGTGAAGTTTCTCCAGATTCGTCGAGCCATGATGATGGCGCCAAAGATGGGCGCTGAGGCTGTAACGACCTCCTCGGTTGTCGAGAGCACGTGGCGAGAAGGGTTCGACACAGTCGGTACTTTCGTCGCTGTCCAGGGGGCAACGCTGAGTGCTGAAGGGCCCGGGATGGTATCTCGTATCTTGTTCGAGTCAGGGTCGACAGTACAGCGTGACCAGGTTTTGATTGAACTCGACCATTCGGTGGAAGATGCAAATCTGGCGGGGTCCGTGTCACGAGCGGAGCTGGCGCGTCAGAATCTCGCCCGCGCGCGAACGCTGCGCAGCCAGAGCGCGCTCTCGATTGCAAACCTCGAGGATGCGCAGTCAAAGCTGCAACAGAGCGAGGCCGAGGTTCGGTCGCTTCGAGCTATCATCGAACGTAAGACTATCAAGGCACCCTTCGCCGGAAAGACGGGGATACGAATGGTCAATGTTGGCGAGTACGTATCGGCAGGAACGCCGCTGGTGCCATTGCATTCCATAGATCCGATCTTCTTCAACTTTTCAGTGCCTCAACAGATAGTGCCCTCTTTGGCCGTAAAGAGCCCTATTCGAGTGGGGGTCGATGCCTTTCCTACCGAGACATTCTCGGGAGAGGTCTCGGCTATCAATCCAAATGTGAATCAGGCCACTCGAACTATTGAAATTCAGGGTTCGCTCTCTAATGCCAATGGAAAGCTACTGCCTGGTATGTTCGGCCGCGTCCATCTTGATTTGGGAGCAGAGCGATCGGTCCTGACGATTCCTGCGTCGAGCGTCGTGTATGCTCCATACGGAAACTTCGTGTTCGTGATTCAGCGCGCCAAAGATTCAGAAGGTAAGGAGACGCTCTCTGCGCGTCAGCAAGTAGTAACGCTGGGACCTCGACGAGGCGACCTCGTGTCTGTTTTGTCAGGGCTCGCTCGGGGCGAAGAGATCGTAACAACGGGAGGCTTCAAATTGCGCCCGGGAATGGCCGTGTCTATCAACAATCAGATAGTTCCGCCAGCCGAGCAAAACCCGTCGGTTCAAGATTCCTGAGGCAGAACTATGAAACTCACGGATCTTTTCATCAAGCGACCAGTCCTAGCGATCTGTTTGAATCTTCTGATTCTAATCGCCGGACTTCAATCGATTCAGTCCCTCAATGTCAAACAGTATCCGAAGAGTGAAAGTTCGGTTGTTACCGTCAAGACGACGTATATTGGTGCTCCGGCAGATCTCGTACGCGGGTACATCTCTACGCCGCTGGAGAGGGTGATAGCGAGTGCCGATGGTATCGAGTATCTCGAGTCTGCTAGTCGTCAGGGCATGAGCGAGATCACCGCGCGCCTGCGGCTGAACTACGACGTCAATGCTGCATTGACTCAGATTCAGTCCAAAGTCGCGCAGGTTCGTAATGAATTGCCCCCCGAAGCGGAGGCGCCGGTCATAAACGTCGAGAGCGCAGACGCGCGCTTCGCATCGATGTACATCGGATTTTCGTCAGCGGAACTGGATTCGAACCAGATTACCGATTACCTGACTCGGGTTGTTCAGCCGCAGCTTTCTGCAGTGGCGGGGGTGCAACGTGCAGACATCCTCGGAGCACGAACCTTCGCGATGCGCATCTGGCTTAAACCCGAGCAGATGGCAGCGCTGGGCATAAGCGCTGCTGAAGTGAGAACGGCGCTCGCGAGCAACAACTTTCTGTCGGCGATAGGTAACACCAAGGGGTCTATGATCTCGGTGAGCCTAGTAGCCAACACCGACCTCAAAAGTGTCGAGGAGTTCAAAAAGCTCGTCGTACGCCAGAGAGACAATTCAATCGTACGCCTCGAAGAGATAGCGGATGTCGTTTTAGGGGCAGAGAATTACGACGAGGATATCCGCTTCGGAGGTGAGACAGCAACCTTCATCGGTGTCTGGGTTCTTCCGAACGCTAACTCCTTAGACGTCATCTCGCGCGTTCGTGGTGTGCTTCCGGAGATTGAACGCAATCTTCCTAGTGGCTTGAAGCTCTCAATTCCATTCGATGCAACGGTCTATATTCGTAACTCGATCAAGGAGGTGCTCAAGACACTTACGGAAACCGTTTTGATAGTGATTTTGGTGATCTTCTTGTTCCTGGGATCGGTGCGCTCAGTCTTGATACCCGTGGTCGCCATTCCGCTCTCACTCGTGGGCGCTGCGTCCATGATGCTTGCATTCGGATTCACGGTTAACCTGCTTACGCTCCTCGCCATCGTGCTCGCTGTCGGGCTAGTCGTAGATGATGCAATCGTGATGCTAGAAAACGTGGAACGACACGTTCGAGAGGGTATTGAGCCTGTGCCGGCAGCAATCAAAGCAGCGCGTGAACTCTTCTTCCCAATTATCGCTATGACGATCACCTTGGCAGCGGTGTACGCTCCGATCGGTATTCAGGGTGGACTCACAGGAGCACTTTTTAAGGAGTTCGCCTTCACCTTGGCAGGTGCTGTCGTGATTTCAGGTGTGGTGGCACTCACACTTTCGCCGATGATGGCGTCTCGGATAGTGCGTAAAAATGAGCGTGAAAACCGCTTTCAGCTTCTCGTTCATTCCTCGTTGGATAGGCTGCGCGAATGGTACAGGCGCACACTCCGAACGGTTCTACGGTATTCATCGGCAGTCGTGACAGCGAGTATCGGCCTGGTCATCCTCCTGTTTCCTTTTTACATGCTGTCGACCAAGGAATTAGCTCCTCGGGAAGACCAGGGGATTATCTTCGGAATCGTTCAGGGCGCCCCTGATTCTACGATTGAGCAGATGGGGTTGTTCACGCAGCAGATCAGTGAGGTCTACAAGAGTGTGCCGGAGTACAGAAACTCCTTTCAGCGCACGGGCCCGGGCGGGGGATTCTCTGGCATGGTTCTCAAGCCGTCGGGAGAGCGTACCCGTATCGTCGAAGAGATCATTCCTGAAGTGTGGCCTAAAGTTTCCACCGTCCCAGGCATCACGGTCTTTCTTACCTCGCCTGCGCCCCTTCCGGGTGGAAGTGACTATGCTGTGGAGTTCGTGATCTCCTCGACAGCGGAACCACGAGAAGTGGAGTCCTTCGCACAGCAGCTCATACGAGAGGCGTTTCAAAGCGGCAAATTCATGTTTGCCGATACGGATCTGAAGTTCGACCTACCCCAAGCCGAGGTGAGCATCGACAAAGACAAGGCCAATTCGATGGGGCTCTCGTTGGCAAGTATCGGCGAGGACCTCTCCATATATCTGAGTGGCAACTACATAAATCGATTTTCTATCCTCGGCAGGAGCTACAAGGTCATCCCACAGGTGAAGCGCGAGGCGAGGCTCAATCCCGAGCAGCTCCTCGCACTGCACATTCGTGGTCCTCAGGGAGGCTTGATACCACTGCACACTGTCGCCTCTGTTAGAGAAGATGTTCAGCCGCGTCAGCTCAATCGCTTCCAGCAGCTCAATTCCGCCAAGATTCAGGGGGCCCCACTACCCGGGACCAGTATCGATGCCGCGCTTAAGGTCTTGGAGCAGAAGGCCAAAGAGATCCTACCCCTAGGATATAGTGTGGATTACGCCGGCGAGTCGAGGCAGCTACGTAAGGAGGGGAGCTCTATGACCACCACCCTTATTCTCGCCATAGTGGTGATCTTCCTGGTCTTGGCGGCGCAGTTCGAGAGCTTTGTGGATCCCCTTATAATCCTTGCCGGATCGGTGCCTTTGGCTCTGGCAGGGGCGATGCTCTTTGTGTTTCTCGACCTTACCTCACTCAATATTTACTCGCAGGTGGGATTAGTCACCTTGGTAGGGCTCGTGGCCAAGAACGGTATTTTAGTTGTCGAGTTCGCAAATCGCTTACAAGAGCAAGGATTAGCCAAAGTCGATGCGGTCGTAGAGGCGGCAGCGACCCGTTTACGCCCGATCTTGATGACCTCTGTTGCCACTGTTGTAGGGCATTTCCCCCTGGTCGTCGCATCGGGGGCGGGAGCGAGCGCTCGAAATAGCATCGGGATAACCCTTGTAAGTGGGATGATTATCGGGACGGTCTTTACGCTCTTTGTGGTGCCCGTTCTGTATTCCTTGATTGCTCGAACAAAGCGTCACAGGGAGGCTCCGGAGGACGAGCGCCGAGCGTCTGGGAATGATGGAGATCCTATCGCTGTGGTGCATTGATCTGGCCCCGTCGAAGAGGCTTTTTGAGGGGGTTCCTACGCTCGTGCTCGCATTGGTGTCGTGCTATACACACACTGATGAATTTCGAAACAACGGGAGCACGTGGAGTGGGCAAGTGGATCGTAGCGTTCTTCGGGCTAATTGGATGCTCTGGATGCGTCATCGTTGGCCCTGACTATACCCTTCCTGAGACCCCGGTCTCTGAGAGCTTTGTCGGGAAAGATGTCCCGGGGGCTGTCCAGGGCGCGGCTGTCGAAAAGTGGTGGTACAGCTTTGCCGACAAGCAGCTTGAGGAGCTCATTCTCCGAGCCGTTCATGAAAATAACGATCTCGAAGTCGCACTAGAGCGCGTGAATCAGACCCGAGCGTTGCGTCGTGAAGCGTTTCTTGGACTCTTCCCGATCGTGACCTCTGCGTTCGATTACACCAACACACATATTCCAACCTCTACATTTGCCGGCGGAGCGCTGCGGCTCGGCAAGTCCCATATCGATAACGAGGTTTACTCGGCAGGCTTTGATGCGTTTTGGGAGGTGGACGTTTTTGGCCGAGTTCGACGAGGAGTCGAAGCTCGTACGGCCGATAGCGAGGCTGCAGTAGCGCAACTGCAAGACGCCGTGCGTATCCTGATCGGTGATGTTGCTCGAAATTATTTTCAGCTACGCGGCCTTCAGACTCAGCTGGCGGTGGCGCAGGAGAATACTCGTACTCAAGAACAGGTAGTGCGAGTGGCGGAAGCGCTCTTCAAAGGTGGGCAAACGACGGAGTTCGACGTAGTTCGCGCAAAGTCGCAGCTCTCGTCGACACTAGCCTCAATCCCGGTGCTCGAGGCCAACATTCAAGCAACCGTGTACCGCCTGGCAGTGTTGACTGCGCGGCAGCCTGGCGAATTGAATTCCCAGCTCATACCCTCTAAGCCGATTCCGACGTACAACGGACCCGTAACCTTGGGGAATCCTGAGGAGCTCCTCAAGCGTCGCCCTGATATTCGCGCAGCCGAGCGTAGTCTGGCGTCGGCAACGGCCCAAATCGGTGTTGCAGAAGGGGACCTCTTTCCGAAATTGACCTTCACCGGATCGATTTCTTTGCAAGCACGCTACTTCGACAAGCTTAACGACGATAACAGCGACGCCTGGAACCTCGGCCCAAGGCTCTCCTGGGCTGCTTTTGATCTCGGGCGTGTTTTGGCGCGAATCGATGCTTCTGAAGCGGTGGCACGCCAATCATTGGCTCAGTATGAGCAAACCGTGTTGTTGGCCTTGGAAGATGTCGAAGGCTCGCTTGCCCGCTTCAAGGGCTTCAAGCTGCGTCGCGATCACCTTCAAGATGCAGTAGTGCAATCGGGAAAAGCTGTCGCCTTAGCACGCACTCAGTACGAGAACGGATTGATAGATATCCTGCCGGTTCTCGACGCGCAACGCAGCGCACTGATAGCGCAGTTGAGTTTGGCAGAGAGTCAGACCGATCTGCTCACAGCTCTTGTTGCTGTTTTCAAGGCAGTGGGCGGAGGTTGGGACGAGGCTATCGTAGAGGTGCAAGCTACTCCTCCTCAGGAGGGTGACACGCCCCCTATAACGAACGTAGGTGTGGTCTCTCAGTAAAGGTTGAATAGTTAGCGAGGAGGGATCGCGGATGAGGCGTGGCTGGATAGTAACATGTCTGTACACAGCGTCGCTGTGTGGGGCGATAACTAGTCCTGTCACAGTTGCGGTCGCTGTGCCTGGATCCTCGTGCGAGCGCTCGCTTGCTCTCGATGAGCTTCAGTCTCTGGCGTTAGAGAAGAGTCCCCTGCTTGCCGAGATAGACAGCGAGTATGCGAATCAGATCTCCGAAGCATTCAACACCGAAGTGATGATAAACCCAGAGCTCCAGGCCGAACAGGCCTACGCGAGCATGGGTCTCAATGGTGATAACGATCCTCAGGCTAACGTGTCTCTTGCTCAGCGATTGAAATTGTCTAATTTCGGTCAACGACAAAGGGTCGCCACACTTTTGCGTAAGGTTGGCGACACGCAAAGGGGGGCAAAGCTGCTTGAGCTGACTCAAAAGATAAATCTGCAGTTTTATACACTGCATGCATTGCAGCGCTCGGAGAAAATCCTCATAGACTCCGAGGAGCTTGCCTCTAAGAAGGTCGTGCTCGTACATCAAGGGGTGCTCAAAGGACTGCTCTCCGAAGGGGATCATAAACTGTTCGAGGCAGAAAAGTTCCGCTTGCAGGCGCAGCGACGAGGATTGCAGGCGAGCATACACGCCCTTCAAGGTGAACTGAGCAAAGCGGTTGGTTCGGCATGTATCTGGTCCGCACGATCGGAGCCGGTGTTCTCAGCTCTGCCGAGTGAAGAGGAGCTGCTTGCTAAGGCGCGCGCAAGTCGATTGAGTGACATGACCCGGGCTGATTTGATGCTTGGTCTCGCGTCCGAGCAAGTGAGATTGGCGGAGCTCGATCGGTATCCCGAAATCGCTCCACGCATTATTTACCAACACACCAATGACGGGGGCGATTTCATCGGTGCCGGTATCGCCATACCGCTGCCGCTTTTTAATCGCAACCAGGGGGATATTGCGCGTGCTCAGGCGGTAGAGACAGCTGCGAGACGAAAGAAGGAGGTCCTTTCGGAGGGTGGCTTAGAGGCGCAGATTCGCGCTCTTCGGAGCGCCGTTATCGCTGCCTCAGAGCAGGTAGAGATGTACACGAGCAAAGTTGTTCCCGCCTACGAAGCAGCGTTACGCTCGCAGGAGAGATTGTACGCACAGGGGAAGGGAAACGTGCTTCAGGTATGGCAGACGTTGAGATTATTTAGTGAGGCTCGCAATGAAGCCCTCACGTTGTGGCTGAACGTTGCAACGCTGCGTATTCAGCTGTCGTTGCTCGTAGGAGAGGAGATATAAATGGATAGCGCGCATCTTTCGCTGAATACCGTCGCGCAGGCGTGCGCTCGGCACACGACCGAATGTCGCAATGAGCACCGTGTTCCCAAGCTGCTTGTGGCGCTCTTCTGCTGTGCCATGCCGATTCTTGCGGGTGGATGTGTAAGCTCTTCGGAGCTGACTTCTGGAGAGCATACTCACGAGACCCAACACGAAGAAGGATACGAGCGCGGCCCTCACGGGGGACGAATGCTCACAGACGGGTCGTTTGCTGTGGAGCTTCAGATATTCGAACAAGGGGTGCCACCACAATTCAGGGTGTACGGTTATCAAGACCGTGAGCCTATCGACCCTTCGAGCCTCTCCGTTACAATCCGACTCTCTCGTTTGGCTGGTCGCGTGGACGAGTTCGTACTGAAGCCAACCGACACATTTCTCTCGAGCCCCCAGGAGGTCGAGGAACCACATTCATTCGACGTGTCAGTGGAGGCTCAGTACGAAGGGAAGCAGCATTCGTGGTCGTATGCGTCATACGAGGGACGAATAGAGATGTCCCCTGATGTCGCAGAGCACTCCGGTGTCACGACAGAGAAGGTAGTGCCGCGCTCGATACGAACGATACGCCGAGCGCGAGGAAAGATAGTTCCCAGTGAACATCGTATTGCGCACGTAATACCCCGCTTTGCAGGGGTAGTGCGAGAGGGGCGTAAGCATATCGGAGATCGAGTCGAGCGAGGCGAGGTCTTGGCGATCATCGAGAGCAACCAGAGTTTACAGCCATTCGAGGTTCGCTCCCAGATATCAGGCACCATCGTAAACGGACACCTTATCGTCGGTGAGTACGTGCCCGAAAATCAATCGGTGTATATCGTCGCAGACATTTCGGAGGTCTGGGCGGACTTTCTGGTGCCTTTGCGGGAAAGCGGAGATATCGCCAAGGGACAAAAAGTTTTCATATCTTCGGTGACGGGCTCGGCTACAAAGGAAGGATATGTGTCGTATGTTGCGCCGTATGCAGACGAAAGGTCCCAGGCTCAGCTCGTCAGGGTGATCGTGCCCAATGAGGATGGGACGTTCGTACCGGGCATGTTCATCACCGGGGATGTTGTCGTAGCCGACGCAACCGTTCCCGTCGCAATCAAGCGCGAGGGGATTCAGCGCTTCAGGGATTGGAGTGTCGTGTTCGTTCGTGTGGGCAATGTGTTCGAAGCTCGTCCCATAGAATTAGGTCGCTCGGATGGTGAGTGGGTCGAAGTGCTCCGAGGCCTTCGTGCGGGAGATGAATACGTTGTCGGTAATTCGTTTCTCATGAAGGCGGATGCTCTCAAGGCAGGTGCCTCTCATGATCATTGATCTGCGTCGGGGAAGCAAAAGCGAACGAGGGTGTCCGCAATCGGCAGAGGACTAGATGTTTAACGCAATTTTAAAATTTTCAATCCTCCATCGCCATGCCGTCCTCGCAGTTACGCTCCTAGTCGGCTTGTTCAGTGTTTTTTCGTACAAGCGCCTGGTCATCGATGCGGTTCCGGATATAACCAACATCCAGGTTCAAATTAACACCCATGCGCCCGGCTACTCTCCGTTTGAGACTGAGCGCCGCATCACGCAACCCTTGGAGCTGATGCTGACGGGGTTGCCGTCTCTGGAGTACACCCGATCGCTGTCGCGCTACGGCCTCTCGCAAATAACGGTAGTTTTCAAAGACAAGACCGATATCTACTTTGCTCGTCAGCTCGTCTCGCAGCGGATTCAGGAGTCGAAGGAGAGGCTACCACCCGGTGTTAATCCCTCTATGGGGCCTATCGCGACCGGCCTTGGCGAGATCTTCATGTTCACGGTCGAGAATGCGCCGAACTCCACGAAGCAACATTCGCTGCAAGAGCTCCGCGAAGTTCAGGATTGGGTAGTGCGCCCACAGCTCAGGACGGTGCCTGGAGTAGTTGAGATCAATTCAATCGGGGGCGCAGCAAAGCAGCTGGTCGTATCTCCGGATGTCGAACGGCTCAGGGCGTATGCGCTTACGTTGAGTGATGTTTCGTTAGCGATAGCACGCAACAACTCTAACGTTGGTGCAGGCTTTGTCGAACAGAACGGCGAGCAGTTCCTGGTGCGAGTTCCATCGCAGGTCGAGGCACCCGCGGAGTTACTCGATATCGTACTCGGTGTTCATGATGGTAGGCCCATTTATCTCAGGGACGTAGCGGGCGTTGAGATCGGCTCGGAGCTTCGCACGGGAGCAGCTACTCAAAACGGCAGAGAGGTCGTACTCGGAACGGTTTTCATGCTGATGGGGGAAAATGGGCGCACCGTATCGGAACGTGTGAGTGCCAAGATCGAAGAGATATCGAGATCCGTTCCGGAGGGGGTCGTGGTACGAGCGGTTTACAATCGTTCGAAGCTCGTGAATGCCACAGTCGAAACCGTGAAGAAGAACCTCCTAGAGGGGGCTCTTTTGGTGGTTGTAGTGCTCTTTCTCGCGTTGGGAAACTTTAGAGCAGCACTCATTACCGCGCTCGTCATTCCCTTGTCGATGGGGGTGACGATTCTGGGAATGGTCCAAGGTAAGCTAAGTGCAAACCTGATGAGTCTCGGTGCTCTCGATTTCGGATTGATAGTCGATGGAGCCGTGATTCTGGTCGAGAACTGTATCAAGCGACTCTCCCACGAGCAGGCACGACTGGGGCGTTTGCTCTCGAAAGAGGAGCGACTCGAGCTGATTTACGAAGCATCTTCCGAGGTGCGCCAAGCGACGATGTTCGGCGAGTTGATCATCATGATCGTGTACGTGCCGATCCTCGCTCTGTCGGGTATCGAGGGGAAGATGTTTCATCCAATGGCACTTACTGTGCTCTTGGCGCTCGGGGCTGCCTTTGTATTCTCTCTAACGTTTGTTCCTGCTGCAGTAGCCGTGTTCATTACTGGGCGTGTGCGCGAGCACGGGAAGGTTATCGCGCGGATTCAAACGGGATACGGGATGCTGCTGCGAAGCATTTTACGCTATCCGCGCACTGTGATCGTCGCAGCACTCTGTTTTTTCATCTCCTCATTGATGATTTTTACACGTTTGGGCGCGGAATTCATTCCATCGTTGGACGAGGGAGACATAGCACTGCATGCGATGAGGATACCCGGAACTTCTCTCTCTCAGTCGATCTCCATGCAGCACCAGCTGGAGACTGCGATTGATAAAGTTCCAGAGGTAAAGGAGGCTCTGGCAAAGATAGGAACTGCCGAAATCGCTACCGACCCCATGCCCCCGAGCATCGCAGATGGATATGTAATTTTGAAGCCTCGTAAGGAGTGGAGTGATCCGAGCAAGCCCAAGCAGGAGGTAGTTGCGGAGCTCGAGCGAGTTTTACGAGAGATCCCCGGGAATAACTACGAGTTTACGCAGCCAATTCAGATGCGCTTCAACGAACTGATAGCGGGGGTGCGTAGCGATTTGGCGGTCAAGATATTCGGTGACGATACGGATATTTTGACGGAGCAGGGAAAGCAGGTCGAAGCCATTCTACGGAGCGTTCGCGGAGCGTCGGACGTCAAGCTCGAGCAAACAACCGGATTGCCGATGATTTCGATTGAACCTGATAGGGCAAAGATTGGGCGCTTTGGGCTCAATACCGCCGATGTGCAAGACATTGTCCGGACCGCCTACGCCGGCGAAACAGTGAGTACGTTTTTCGAAGGCGATCGCAATTTCCCGATCGTGGTCCGCTTGAGCGACGCCGATCGTAATGATGTTAGATCTCTTGCACAACTACCGATCCTTGTTCCCAACATGAATTCATCAGCCCCCTCGCTCGAGGCGGAGCGAACAGCTTTCAAATACGAGGCACCGGAGAAGTCTTACCTGGCTCTCGAGGATGTGGCCGATATATCAATCGTCGAGGGGCCCAACCAAATCAGTAGAGAGAATGGAAAACGGCGAGTTGTCGTGACGGCGAACGTGCGTGGACGTGATTTGGCTTCGTTCGTCGAAGAGGCTCAAGCGAAGCTCACAAATAGCTTGAAGCTGCCCGATGGATATTGGATGGGCTTAGGCGGTCAGTATGAGCATCTGATATCGGCGCGCGCTCGATTGTTGATCGTTGTCCCTCTAGTGCTTGCCAGTGTATTCGCCCTCATCTTCGTTACCTTCCGGTCTCTACGTTATTCGCTCCTGGTATTCTCTGGAGTTCCCTTTGCTCTCTCAGGAGGGATTCTTGCTCTGTGGTTGAGAGATATACCTTTCTCGATATCAGCAGCGGTGGGCTTCATTGCGCTCTCTGGAGTTTCCGTTCTCAATGGACTCGTCCTAGTCAGCTTTGCGAGAAAGCTGCTCCATGAGGCACAGGATCCACTCCAAGCTATTGTCGAGGCAGCTGTTGCTCGGGTCCGCCCAGTCCTGATGACAGCGCTCGTGGCATCGCTCGGTTTCGTACCGATGGCGATCTCTCATGGAACTGGATCGGAGGTCCAGCGCCCACTTGCAAGTGTTGTAATAGGCGGCATCATCTCTTCTACGGCACTTACCTTGCTTGTGTTGCCTGTTCTCTTGCATGTGTTCGGGAGAGAGCGACGGTCTTATCGGGGGGAGTAGCTACTAAGGCTCATCGTGGAATCGAGTGGATAGTACCGAGGTCAGGGAGAACGTAAGTCGTTGTTTTGCCTCTTCTCTCTAGAAATGTCGAAGTAGGCACACGTGCTTTTGGCAACGCAGCTACTATCTGACCGGAGTATGTGAAGCGGAACGTAGCGTTTGGACCTGTCGAAGCGGTATGAGAGAGATCCGCTTCGATTACATCGGCAATGTTCCTGGCGGTATTGGCGGTGCGATGAAGGCGGCGAGGAACACACCGAAGACGCCTATGAGGATCATCACTCCGATACCCGCGGCGGCAAAGGTGAGCCGCTGATC
>JBIIOE010000106.1:0-13184 GCA_044337105.1 Bdellovibrionota bacterium
CAGTGCGAACAGCCTGCGGCGCTTGAATATCTGGCCAACTACGTGCGTATAAGTCCGTCTGAGCTAGCGGAGATCTCAAAGCAACTGCCTAAGTGGGAAAGTGCGGATCTGCAGTCGATATCCACAGCACGGAAGCTTAGCCTAGATCCCTCTTCTCCCCAAGATCGGGTGAGGTTGCATGGGCAGATCCTTCTTCGGCGCTGGATCCGTCAGGCTCAGAGTCATAACGCCCTGTATAACCTCATGGTGAATCTTGCGACCGTACACGAGTGGTTGCCTATGATCTTTCGTGAGGTCGTGCTGTGGCAAGGGCGGTTGGAAGATGTGAGTGCAAAATACCGAGTGCCCCACACAATCGTTGCGGCTCTAGATGAACAGCTTCGGACACTACTTCACCCATCCAACGAGAGGGGGCCCGTGCTCCAACGAGAGTATCAGGGAGCTCTTGAAGCGGAATATCTTGTGAGAGAGTGGCTGCTCACTCCACCTACGCGTGACAGCGAGGATCTCGTGCCGGCGCCTTTGAGGTTTATAAACGGACAAGAGGTGACTGAGGGGTTGAATGATGCTCTGTGCCGCGCACGTAGCTATGCACTCCTCCGCGAAGATACTGAAGCAGAGGGCACGGGTGCTGATTTCACCGAAGATCAGGCAGATGATACTCATGAAACCGATCAGGAGGATACGGTTCTCGCGGAAGATGATACGCCCCTTCAAGTCCTGCTCCAGAGTACCATTTTCGTCCAAGAATACAATCGACTCACCATGGCGCGGGCGATGCTAAAGAACACCGAGGTGGAGTTGTTGCGGGCAGCACGTGCGAAGAATGAGCGAATCTCACAAGATGAACTCACCATCATTAACTCCCGTTGGAACCCGAAAGGTGACGACTATTCTCAGCCGGACTATCATAAACATCGCGTTTTGCCCCTGGATGAGCAACAGCGATACCAGAGCGAGGTTATATCGGCACGTGAGAAGATCAAAGACCTGCTACTCAAGATACCGGAGCTTCAGAAGCTAGCTCTCAATAGGCTTGTTACCGTTCTGACGGGTGGCAACATCGGCCGTTACTTCAACGTCCCCACGCGAACCCTGCAACGCGATTACAAGGAGCGGCTACAGCCCCTCGTACCCCGGTTGCTGGCCCAACTTGCCAGGCTCGAACAAGCCAATGGGCTCGACGAGGCGAAGAATATTGCCGGAGCAGGCGTGAGTCTTTTCGAGAAGATCGACTTCCAGCCTCGATTCTACAACGAACTCCAAGCGCTGCTGAGCGTAGCGGTACACAATCCGGGGAGCTTGGAGGTTGCACATAAAGGGCGGTTCGAAAGCCCAGATTCGTTACGACAGATCTGGAACTGTATCGCTACAAGTGAGGCGCTGAGACAGTTCTACAAGAACACTTTACAAGAACACAACCTACGACTGGTGGTAAGTATTGCGCGCAAATATCACGGTGGGAATCGATCATTCTCGCTTGATGACCTGATTCATGAGGGAAGTCTGGGACTCTCACGTGCGATTGATAAGTTTTCGCTGGAGGCCGGAGCAAGGCTGACAACATACGCTACCTGGTGGATACGGCAGTATATTACGCATAAAATAATGGAATCGGTGGGAGTAATCCACCTGCCGGCGTACCAACGTGACTCGATGTCAGCGATACGTAAGGCGCTGCGAAGCCTACTACCGGATTTTGGATCGTATTCGAGGATCCCTAATGAGCAGCTCGCCGCGGAGGCAGGACTTTCCGTGGATACTGTGAAGATGCTGCTACCGTTTATGTCGAGGGCGCCGTCGCTCAATAGCCCACTCGGGCACGATAGTGAGTCAACATACGAAAGTTTTCTTACTTCAGATTCTGGGCAGGGTGATTACAAGAAGGTCGAGAAGCGCTTTGCTAGGCATGAAATGGGTCGCCTCTTGCACCTCCTCGAACCTCGAGAGCAAGATATTGTCATCCTTCGGGCGGGTCTAGGAATGCTGCGTGTGCTGCGAAAAGATGGAAGGTTCGATTTCGTCGAAAGTCCAAGAGACGTCGGGGTGAGCTTGACGCTTACCGCTGTCAGTAAGGTGCTATCGGTTACTCGGGAGAGGGTGAGGCAGGTTGAAGGAAAGGCCGAAAAAGTCCTTGCAGAGTATGGAGAAAGAGCTGTGAAGGCTGCCCAAGATGCACGCCAGCATCTGGGAGTGATAGAGGCGAGCGATCGCCGCTTACAGCTGTTTACCTCGCAGCTAAACCTCGAAAAACGAATTGTTAATTTTTTGCAAGAAAATGATTATCTAACAGTCGCTCAGCTCCTTGCAGTACAACCGCAAGTTCTTGGACGTTTGGCTAATTTGGGGAGTGGAAGCGCTCGAAAGATACTCACTGCTTTGGAGCAAATTGGGTTCTCATGGCAGGGCGATCACTGGTTGGATACGACTATCCTTTAAGGAAGCAGAGCCAAACAACGCGTGCGCGTTCTCTCTATAATGGGATGATCATAAAGAGAGCGGGGAGAGCGGTGAGGTGAGGGGGTAATAGGCGACGGATTCCGTCCTTCAAGTACTTGTCGTTGAAGTTGAGGAGCAATCCTGCAAGACGGAGTCGATGACTGCACGAGAGTACCGGTCTTCATTCCCCTCTCTGTCCTTGCTGAACTCTTTGTGCATATTCATAGGAATCAGGACTCGCAATCACCTTTGGTGGTTGGGCAGCTGCGAGGGCAGTTGGCTCCTCTAAGAGAAGGCTGGGTTATCGCTAGTCACGCAAGGATTCTCTGTATGGTGGGAGGATCACAAAGAGAGCGGGGAGAGCGGTGAGGGGAATGGAGTAATAGACGACGGATTCCGTCCTTCAAGTACTTGTCGTTTAAGTTGAGGAGCAAGATTGCAACACGGAGTCGAGGACTGCGTCAGAGTACCAGTCTTCATCCCCGTTTCCGTCCTCGCTGAATCCTTTGTGTATATTCATAGAAATCAGGTACGGCAATCACATCTGATAATTGCTTAGCAGCGAGGGCATTGGGCTCCTCTAAGGAAGCGAGGCAAAACCTACCCGTAGCGAGAAAGTGGAGGTTGGTTTGATATTTGATTTTCAGTGCGGGAAAAAACCGGAAACGTATCCACTGCGATACATTGAGGATTTTTTCCCGTGCTGAAAATCGAAGAGCAACCCAAGATCCGCTTTCGCAGCAGGGAGGGGGTTTGCCTCGCTTCCCTAAGATAACAACAGCGTCGAGGGGGCTCTCGCCCGTCCCGCAAGTGTTGTGGTGCGTCCGAAGAATCAGCGCCCGAGACCTTCACACAGAAGAGCTTGTGATCTCGAGAGCCGTTCATGAACCATAACAAAAGGTATTTTCAACTCTCGGATTAGCTTGAGCTCTGTACTAGCGAGTCCTTTCAGGGATTCGACTACGTTAGCTTGCGACGTGGGTCCTCCTTCTTGCCAAGCGCTAGACACCCGATCAAGAACGCTGAGTACGTCGAAAGCGGGCGCCTCTCCCTGTTGGATAGGATGCGGGAGAAATGTCAGCGAAGCGATTTGGCTTCGAGTTCGAAGCAGACTGTTGAGGCTGTAGACCGAGACTGGGGCAGCCGGATCTCCACGCAGAGGGAATATCCCGCTAAAAGTTTTATTTTCGGTGATCGGAATTCTGACGGCGATAGCGGCGCTGATGAGAGCTATCGAGGTAGCTCCGGGAGCGCTACCGCTCAGGTGAAGAATTCTCAAGCGCGCCGCTTGGGGTACGTCAACTTTGATATGAGGTTGCGGAAGGGCGCGCTGATGATGGGTGTGTAGTTCACTAGGCAGTAGGGTTATCGCGAGTCGTTGATTGATGCGCGCAGTGAGCTCTTTGGCTTTTGAAGCAGTGAACTGCTCGGGGAACCCAGCTCGGAGGAACAGCTCAGTAATTTCAGGTGTCAACCCGGGTATGCCGAGCACTCTATCCAAAGCAAAAGAGGAGATTGCAGAGGAGAACTCGGGGATTGTCAGACTGTGTTGAAGTTGACGACCGGGGGCGCCTAGGACGAGGGGTTCGTCGCGAGGAGGCGACTCTTCGATCTGTGGCTGGGGCGGCGTCTTCTTCACTACCGAGGGGCGGTGCAATGGCCCAATCCGCGCCTTCGATTTCCGGTCAACCGCAGGAACAGCTAGCGAGTCAAATACCTCAGTCGAGGGGGTCGACTGATCTGCTAGTGCCGGTGGTGTACTCGGCGCTGTGACTGACGGCGTTTCAGTGGCCGGCGATCCGGAAGGCACATTAGCTAAGGCCGGTGCCGCAGTTGTTCCTCGATAGCGCTCGAGGAAGCCCTGTAGTGACTGCTCCTGATTCATTTTTTACCGGCTAGCTTGATAGTGACCCCACCGTTGCCATCGGGTTTGATGGAGACTTCCTGGCCGGGACGTGGGTTAATATACAGATCTGCGTCACCACCAAGCTTGAGAATCAGCGACCAGGAAGGCATGCCTAACTCGTTCAGGCTCGAGGAGGCATCCTGAGGTTGCGGAATTGCAGCCAAGCTCTCCGGGATTAAGGCGGGTGACTCAGCATGCGCTTTGCTTTCCTCCTTGGCTCCTTCGTGGCCAGTGGTGAGCTTCACAGCCCCTTGTGCAAGTAGCATGTCCAACTGCTCTGAGTACCGTGGATGTAACCAGATCTGCTGACACCGCTCTAGTGTAAGAGGGTTTAAGCACGTTGGTTCGATCAGATCTAACGTGTCCTGCAATGTGGCGCTAATAACTGGGTCATCGCACTCGTCAATCGTCTGCCCTAAGAGGTCTTTGAGTGGTGGCCAGTAGTCCTTCTTCTCCCCTGATAGGTGAGTGTTGCTATGGACTAGGCCTGTCCAAAATATCGCGCTGAGAGGTTCAAAGCCTTTTGTAGTCTGGAGTATGCCACCAAGAGCAGCGCAGATACTCTGCATGGTAGGCTCCCCAGTCCGCCCGTTTAGCTGGACTTTTTCATCTACCCCCATGATAGTGGCGATTCGCTTGACATTCGTCCTCCGAGCTTCACGGAGCTCTTTTGCAGCTCCCTCAGGGAGCATGCGTGCTAAGTCCCTCTTGTGCAGCTTGTATAGAGCCTCGACGGCGCCGCGAGCCGCTTCTATAAATTCCGTGCTTAAATTCCGCTCGTCTCTGAGGGCGCTTATCGGTTGATCGCTTGTAACTATTTCCTGACTACTAGACATCTCACACCCCTGATCTTTTGATTACCTTGAGCAACTAAAGCTGCCTTCGCAGATTCTCAATAGCTAGTTCGAGCTCCGAGATCTGCTCCTGTGTACTCAGTGTCTGCCCGCTGCTAATCCGTATTCGGCTTCTTGCCGTGGGGATTTCGGTCTTGAATTTTTGCGGTTTTTTCCTTGCTGTGTCCCCTTTGTCGGCGAGCGAGGGATCGGTAGCATCGTCGCCGACTACGGCCTTAATGATTGCTTCGATGGAGTCTGACTTGGCAACCAACTTCTTGGCTATCTCAAATTGCATGTCGCCCCGTGATGATGAATCCTGGACGTTTTCAGTCCTCAACGCGATTTTATCCGCGCTCTCGGCACTAATCATTTTGCGACTAAGAATAGCGAGCACTCGTGGATCGAGCTGAGATATTCGTAAATACATCAGCGCTTCTGGTTCACTGCAATCCAGGCGCGTTTGTAAGAGCCCGGTTGCCTCAGGCAAGGTGAACGTCTCTTTCATCTCGGTCTGTGCGATATGAAGTACCTTTAGACATGCGAGTGCCCGGTCCGCAGGATTGAGCCCCTGTCGGTAGAGATTTGCATTAATCATTCTGAGGAGGGCATTAGTTTTCGGAAAGTTAGTCGTTGGAGCCTGAAAAACGCAGGGAATCAGCCTCTTTCCTGAATTTATTGCACAGAAATGCCGCGTATGGCCGGAACTAATAGTCGGTTGATCGTTCTCGCCTCTACAAACACGAACGGGCTCATCAATCCCATTGACAGCGATATCGAGCATAAGGCGCGTAATCCGGCTAGGGTCCGCAACCATGTCGGTACGAGGCTGATCTTCCGAGGGCTGCAGCAGATAAGCACGAATGTACTGCACCTCGCGCGGGTTGCTTTCCCATGCCGCCCAATCGACCATGCCCTCGCCTTCATTGTAGTCCTGGGGCTTGAAGCTGCTGGTGTGGATCCAGGTTTCCGGCCGATCTGCGATAACGCCGTCCGCTAGAGGAGCCTGCTTTACTCGGTCGACCTCGATGGTCACGTTGCGCAAAGGAGCTGTGTGCTGTGCGACGTCAGAACTGCTTGGGCCGTTCGGATTCATGTGAAGATATCCCCATAAAAAGACTGTTCGGGGTTTTACCTCGGGATATAGGGCAACTCAAGCGGATGCTGCATGCATAGTACCTTGCGACGCTGCTAGGCTGAACGCAAAATCCCTGTATGGGTCTCATACTAGCGCATAACTACTGATTCCTACTCAGTGAGGACGCAGGTAAAGGCGCATCTTTTACTTAGGGAGCTCCGAGTGGCAACTGACTGTCAGGGGGCGCCGTAAACAACGATCTATCAAGTTTTCGCTTTGAGCAGAGTCTTCAATCAGGTGCCTGCTCGAGAGTACGAGCATCCGTTGGCTCCTTGAATTCGACCTGTTTCAATCGACTCACGAGCTGTCCAGCGGCGTACCTCTTCAGTTCTGCGCGGGCGAGGTTCGGGAAGGGAAAGGGCTATTGTTAAGAAGCTAAATTGCATTTTTGTAAGTAGTTGATTGGTTGTTAGCGGTATTCTAGCGCTCTCCAGAGCGCAAAAGAGAGAGTCTCAAAATCCGTAGTACTGGGTTGCAGGAAGGGGTACCCAGTACCCAAATAGATATGAGTCGGTTGGCCGAAGTTGCAAAAACTAGCGGGCCTTACACACGGCTCCAGTCGCGGTTTAAGAGTGCATACAGGGTCTTGAGTTGCCAACTAATGTGGCGAGCGTGTCGCAGAAGGGATAAACACAACGGGTGCCTTGCGCCCCTGGTTGTGCCGTTACTTGAGCGTTAGATTCTCAGTGGCTGAAGCGCAAGCTCCGTCGTCCATTTATGATTGACACTGCATGGTCCATGAAAGACAAACAGGCATGGAGAATCTCAACGCTGACACAAGCGACGGGCACGTTTTACGGTCAGTTGGAGCTAGGCTGCTAGTACCATTAGTCCTGCTTCTTGCGCTGGCGCTCTTTGTGCCGCGACTATTTGCCCATCCATGGTTGGATGAGCTGGGCAGCTACTGGGTTGTCAAAGACGGTATTCGGCGAGCAGTCGAGCGAAGCCTGGAGATACAAGGGCAGTCGCCCCTGTATTACATCGTGCTTTGCCTTACGCTCAAAGCGCTTGGGGCTGCGCCGTGGGCTTTGCGCATACCCTCTCTCGTATGTACCGTTATCTCGTCCCTTGTAGTGTTTCGATTGGGCGCTCTAATTGCAGGAAGGATAGTCGGCTTCTGGTCAGCCTTTGGGTTTCTCATATCTCTTCAATTGGCGGGAGTTGCCGTTGAAGCGCGGCCGTATGCGCTTGCGATTATGTGTGCCGCGCTCTCATCGCTACTCTTCATGCGGTGGCTTAGTACGCCCAATAAGTTGTCGGCCCTTATGTACTCTCTCAGTGTCGCGCTCACCCTGTATGCTCACTATCTGTTTGGTTCAGTCGTTGTTGCTCATCTGCTCTTGTTCCTGTTCGTGCTCAGGCAGGTTGAGGGAAAGCTGCGTTCCGACTTGTTCTCGGGGGTGCTTTTTATAGTCGCCGTGACAGTAGTGTTGACCATTCCCGCGCTGGCCCAACTGTATCAGCTATCCTCAAAGACGGATGTGCTCTCTTTTGCACAGCCTCTGACGGCCTCAGCCGTGTTGTGGGCGATGGTACCCTGGGATGTCTTGTTGGTGCTACTTGTGATGTTGTGCTTCCGGCTGACGATTTGGCGAGCGCCCCGCTTTGCTTGGAGATCAGCTTTGCCCAAACAGGCTGTTCTCCCGGTAGTCATTCTCGCACTTACTCCACCACTAGGCTTGGCGGCAGCTTCTCTGCTCTCGGGGCACTCTCTGTGGTTGGAGCGTTACTACTCTTGGCAGTGTTTGGGGATCGGCCTCGGAATCGGTGTTGTGCTCAGCCTGCTGCACTCTTGGCCTAGGCAGGTAGTGATAGGGATGGTGGTGTTGGCGATAACAGTCGCGAGACAGCTCGCAGGTCCGTCGGACTTAAGGGATAGAGAGGGTTGGGGCGCGGTGCTAGAGACGCTACGAGCTGCTGATCCGCAGCACGAGTGCTTGGTGCTTAGCATGAGTGGTTTCGTCGAGAGCAGGATGCTCGGTCGAGGTCAGACAGCAGTAATTGAAGATTTTTTGCGGGCGCCACTTGCATATTATGCTATTGCGAATGAAAGCACGGTGATCCCGTATTCGTTAGACGATCAAGATGCACAGAGATATCTGCAAAACACAACCCTTCCAGCGCTCGCACAGACTCGCTGTGCGTGGTTGTTGTATCGTGACGTAAAATTGCATTCCGAGCGGTTCGCGGGGGAAGACGCCTGGGCCTGGATGCGCAGAGCTCTGCCTGACCTGGGATTCCGTCCGACATCCGAAATGAGTAGGGGTGTTATGCGCCTGATACGCTATGAGCGCCCTCCCGTTCCTCCATCAGGTATCAATTGATATGAGCTGCATCGGCGACAGCAGAAGCAGATAGTAATGAGAGTGCGATACAGGACCTGCTCCAGATAGACGACAGGTTCGGTGATTGGAATTCTGGAAGCGGACTTTCTAGTCCGCCTTCAGCTAGCAGCGTGGTGATGCCAGCAGGCGGAGCGGAAGCTCCGCGGTCGTGCACCCGCGAGGCGTACAACCCTGATTGGTGGAAGACCAATCCGTAGACGCCCCAGTCTACGAAACCGAACGTAACTGAGTGTCCGCGAGGACAGGTGGAGAGCAATGGGAGGAGAGGTACCGGTCCGTAACAAAGGAAGTGAGTAATCACTACAAAAGTGAACGTGATTCGGCTGTATAGCGAGGCGAGCCTGCGACCGAATGGTGAAGCCAATATCCCAAAGTAGCACAGGGGCAAGCAATGGGATCGCTATGGGGTGGTTGACGACGGAACGGGAACAAAGGGGAGTACGAGTAAGTGGGGAGACCTGGAGTGGAAGGAGACCACTGCAGGAGTCAGAGCTGCCATACGAGCTATGAAACCGGGTAATGCTGGTGGAGCAAAGGGCAGCAGGAAGATGGATGAATGAGGGGGAAGGATGCCTGAGGCAGTAAACCTGTCAAAGGCAGTGGTGGCAACACCTACACGCGCTGAAGATATCAAGTGGATGGAAGCAAGCGTCTGGACATCTCGCATGGTAGAGGCACTGGTAAACGGTGTTAAAGGAGGGAAATGGCACAGCATCAAGCACATCAACGCTGGCCGAATTCGTACTTTACTGAACGTGGTCTGTTCTCCATGAAAGCAGCTCACGCCTCAGCCTCATACCCCGCACAGCGGTAACCCATCAACCGGAGAGCCGGATGCGGGAGACCCGCCAGTCCGGTTCGGAGGGAAGGGAGGCGCAAACGCGCCTTTCTTACCCCTATCGTGGTGTCCCTCTCCCCGTTGCACGGTACTTCTCAGGCCTATCCGCCACAGCAGCATCCTCCAATTGCACTGACCCGCAAGTCTCCAGACGATTGAGAGAGTCTTGATATATATCCGGTGATGCCGCGCCGATAGACAACAGACTACAAGTGCGAGGGTGCGCGTTCCCGCACCCTCGCTCATCTGTCATTATGCCCTGCTACGCACACCCACTAACGAGCACACTCGACCTCGAGAATGAGGTCTTCACCTCGCTCCGAGCCGGCGCTCAGAATCTGTCGCCAACGAATATAATCACCGTCTGATGCTAGAGGAAAATTCACCTCTCCGCTGTCGCGCTCCTCAATTGCAGACCCCCCTTGGAAGGGTCGCGACGGACCTCGCAATGCGTTGAGGAACAGTGATGAGACCGTTGCCTCAGGACTGCGCTTTCCAGAGACAGCTAGGAGACATACAGACCCACGGAATTTAGCCTTTTTGAAATCCTGACGAGAGACGCACACATTCTGGTTCTCTACTGATTCCTCGGGGCTCTCAGGCGAGCCAACGGTAAACGTTGAAAGTTTTCGTCCGAACTCAGTTCTCGGCTCCAAAATAACTGGCATCATCGGAGCGCCGAAAGGACCGCTGCGGCTCATGCCTACACCAGCGACGCGACCCTTTGGTTTCTCTATTAGTGTAGTGGTGCACTTCAATTCCTCTGCAGATACTGAGCCTGTCAGACTGAGCATCGCTACACATACCGTCAAAAACGAGATTATCTTGTTCATCTATTCCTCTGGATAATTATTTTCCCGACCTGAACACAGCAGCTAACAGTTGCGAAGGCTAAGGCACAAAGCGTGCCGACACTATCGGAGTGTTGAGTACGTGAAAACACTACAGGTAGGTATCACCCAGTGGTCCAGCTTCTGCTAGCTAAGGCGCATATAAAATGAGCCAAAACGCACACTTCTGTAGTAAGGCGATGGGCGCCTGGAACTCTTTACTGACCTAAAGATTCCCCGTCGTGTAAGCCCAAATTCCGTCATTCTCTAACCGATTCGTCAATGCCGTGACACCGGTCCTAGCCGCAGGTTTTGTGACTATGTTTCAGGAAGTGAGTGAGGTATCTGAGGTCTCGTTCTTTACCTCGACGGCCCATCTCGATTACTCTTCGCAGCTTCTTATGAGAGAACCGTTCCTATGATAGATCCCAGCGACTCCTCCCAGATGCACCTTTATCAGTTCGCAGGCTGCGACAATACAATCCTCTTTCTCGCGCGTCAGATGACGCTTGCTACTACAGATCAACGCACATCTCTGCTGCGTGAGTGCGAGACTGTATTCGCAGCGATGAGAGATGCTGCGCAGGCCGCTTGGCCCGATGATGATAGGAAGCGTGAGGGTATCAAGTTTCTTGAGCAGCAGGTACAGGAGCTCGCCAACACAGCTTCGCAGAACGACTTCCTCAAGACCTGGGGAGGAAAGCGGTGTACCGTCTGTGGAACTCGAATAATGGCGGCCAAAGGCGATCACCGCCTAGCGTTTTGTTCTCAGTGCATTAGTGGTGTTGAAAATGCTCGTGCAGCGCTTAAGCTTATCGTTGGAGCAGAGACGGCAGATCTCATGGTGTGAAGCCTAGCTTCACCAAGATTATTCGTATGTCAGTTGAATACCGCATCACCGGCACTCTCCAAGCCGTCTTGTTCACGCTGTTAATCTCAGCGGTCTACGTGCAGCTCCGGCTAGTCCGGAAACGTCGCCGCATGAACGGAGGTCAGGGTGCCACTGAGCTTCCAACTGAGAATTTATCGGTTGTTGCGATTGCGGGAGCTTTCGCTGCGTTTCTCTCGTTCCTGCTTCTCAGTACCGCCACACAGCCTTTTGCGCACTACATCTTCTGGAGTCGTATTCCAAGCATGCATCCTTGCAATCCTTCTGCTGTGGGAGTTTTGATATGATTACGCTATAGGGATAATTCCGGTGTTGGGTCCGATTGCCACAGTTCTGTTCGGGCTAGCTATAGTGAGCGCTGCGCTTCCTGAGAATTCATACACCTGCTCGAAGCCCTCGTTATTGGAGCCGGTTAGGAGATGCGGCGGGGCCTAATCCTCTGCAGTTGTGAGGGGTCGCGTTGCTTCAGAAGGTACAACCTTACCCTTTTATACTCGTGGAATGATCTCAAGTGCCACGTTCGCTCCTTTCACGACAAACGAGGCTCCCGTCTGAGTTAAGGACAAGGCGGGGCTGTTCATGCAGATGCTGCCGTGCAGGCGCACTGCGGTTGTTCCTGGGGTCCATTCAAAGAATCTGATGGTGTTGGGGTCCTGGCCGAGGTTTGTGGCGATCTGAAGCATACCGTTGAAACGGAACATCGCCGTGTGATGTGACTGCAGTGGCTCTTTGATTTCTAATAGCCGGAGAAACCTGGCAGGAAGCTTTATAAACAGGCCGTCCTGCCCACACACCGCCACATCCCCTTGCGGTGATGCTGAAAGGCTCCAGATACCGGAATCTGGAGCCTTAGTCTCTTGGTATAGCCACTCGGCGCTCTGGTCTGACGGTGCATCGATACGGCTCATAAAGCGTTCGTTCGCGACCCACATCACAGCGTGCCCTGACTGCGGGTGAGTGTACGCAAATCGATGTTGCGGGGTCCACGACATGAGCAGTTGCGATGAAACGCATGTTGCCTGTTCGTCTTTGGTCTCAAGGTTGACGAGGTGGCAGCATCCTCCGATCGAGATCAGCAAGCGGTTGGTGCCGCCCGCTGCGGTGAATGGCACGCTGTCGATGCGATAGGGGTCGAAAGTGCATGGGAGGGGTAATTTCGTACCAGCACTCTTCGCAGTTGTTTGTGTTGGAATGCCAAACACCAACGGCAGCTGCTTGATAAAGAGCGGCTGCTCGTGTCCTGGGGTGGTGACGAGGCACGCCAGCGTCTGAGCGGTACCATGGTTGGGGATGATCGCCGCTGCGCATACCTGGTATCCATCAGGGAGCTTCAGGCGGCGCTTCGCAAGTAGGGTAGGTATTTTGGCGGCTGAGTCAAAAGGATTAACAGAGAAATCTCCTGTGGCCCCGATGTAGAGAGACGCCAATCCTTGTCGAAGTCTAACGACATTGACTAATTGGTAGCTCTCATCGATCTGACGTGTGCTCCACGCCTTGTCGTTTAATCCGACGGAGTATAATTCAGGAGGGGCTTTCTGTTTCTGCTGAGTCAACATGGGTTTGTTAGTTATGCGAGTGCTTACGGTAGCGGTTGCATAAGCTCCCCGGCCCAACTAGGCCCCCTCACTGGTAGGGCCGTCGTGATGCCAGCAAGCGCAGCTAAAGCGGACCGCGGACTTTCTAGTCCGCTTGCTAGCAGCGTGGTGATACCAGCAAGCGGAGCGGAAGCTCCGCGGTCCGACGTAGTCCGCCCTCTGCCCGGGGCGTGATGATGCCAGCAAGCGGAGCGGAAGCGGACCGCGGACTTTCTAGTCCGCTTGCTAGCAGCGCGGTGATGCCAGCAAGCGGAGCGGAAGCTCCGCGGTCCGACGTAGTCCGCCTTCTGCCCGGGGCGTGATGATGCCAGCAGGCGGAGCGGAAGCTGACCCCGCACATTCGAGTCCGCAATCAAGCATCGTGGTGATGC
>JBIIOE010000189.1:0-4109 GCA_044337105.1 Bdellovibrionota bacterium
ACTTTAAGCACGCGCACGAGCAAGGAGAGCGCTATAACAACTACAACAGCTCCCATCGCTAACTCCACCATATGTCGCACTTCATCAGCCGCGACTTCGTGAGCAAGAAAGAATGACGCCGAAACAAAAACGAGGATTCCCACTGCATGGCCGCCTGCTGTTGAGACACCGATAGCAATCGGATCAAGCCATTTCCGGGACGAACCGACCAAGGTGCCCGCCATCAACGTTTTGCCATGGCCGGGCTCCAGGGCATGAAGAATGCCCAAGGAAAAAGCGGTAAAGGAAAGTGGTTCAAGTAATGTCAAAGGAGCCTCCGTCTACAGGTCTAGTGTCAGGAACATTTCGGACAGAAGCCAGAAAGCACAAGACGCTCCGTAAAACCGGTGCATCCTGCCGGTCCACCTGAACCTCGGTACCATTTACTATGTGGTCGCGAGCGGGTCGTATCCGCGACGATCACCCGAGCTGATACCAGTCCCGAAGCCCTTGTCAGATGTTCAGCAATCGCCTGTCTGGCCTGAGTCTTTCTCACTTTCTAAACACCGCTCCGTTGACAAACGGTAGCCCATCTGAGATCTACTTGCAACCAAGTTGCATTAACAAGGAGAAGCCCGACATGTCGCCACAAAAACAGCCGCGCCGACAACGACTCCCCGTAACCGTACTCTCTGGGTTTTTAGGCGCTGGGAAGACCACCCTTCTGAACCACGTCCTTACGAATCGCGACGGGCTGAAAGTTGCCGTAATCGTCAATGATATGAGCGAGGTAAATATCGACGTGCAGCTCGTTGAGCGCGGAGATGCGCGCCTTGATCGAAGCCAAGAACGGCTCGTAGAGATGTCAAACGGCTGCATCTGTTGCACCCTGCGAGAGGACCTCCTGGAGCAGGTAGCAGAGTTAGCCGGAGAGGGAAAATACGATTATCTCCTCATAGAGTCGACCGGGATTGGGGAACCGATGCCAGTAGCAGCGACCTTTGCTCACACCGATGAAGAGGGGCGGAGCCTTTCACAGGTTGCTCGTCTCGACACGATGGTGACCGTCGTTGACGCGGCGAATTTCTTCTCTCAGATGGAGTCATCAGACGACCTCAGGAAGCTCGGTATCGGCGCTGACGACTCAGACGACAGGACGATAGTCGATCTGCTTGTTGATCAGGTCGAGTTCGCTAACATCATCGTTCTTAATAAGACAGACCTCCTCCCTGCTAAGCAGCTTGCTGTTGTCGAGGCGATGATTCAAAAGCTAAGCCCAGACGCGCAGATCATTCATGCCCAATTCGGCAACCTTGATCCTAGAAACGTACTGAACACAAAGCTTTTTGACTACGAGAAGGCAGCTCAGAGTCCGGGCTGGATTAAGGAGCTCTCAGGCGAACATACCCCAGAGACAGAAGAGTATGGAATCACAAGCTTTGTTTATAGGCGCGATAGGCCCTTTCATCCCGAGCGCTTCTCAGCGTGCATTCAATCCGAGTGGCCAGGAGTTATGCGATCAAAGGGGTTTTTCTGGCTCGCTTCCCGCTCGCGCCTCGCAGGATCGTGGTCGCAGGCGGGAGGATCGTGCCGCTCAGAACCAGCTGGGTACTGGGCGGCAAGAGCGGAAGACGGCTCACTAATAAGCTCAGAAACTGCCCCGGTGAAGGGGAAACAGGAGCTGGTGCTAATCGGAATTGACATGCAGGAAGCGCAGCTAACCTCGATGCTCGACAATTGTCTCCTCACAGACGAGGAGCTCTCACTTGGCGAAGAGGGATGGAAGGATTTCATCGACCCGTTCTCTCCCTGGTCAGTACAAGAAACTCATGACTAACTATGAGTGAGCAGCAACAACTCTTTCCTCGACACCGAGATAAGCTTGCCTCCTGGTCCTTTACTGGAGATTTTGGCAGGAATTTTGAGAGGCTTATCGACCTACAAATGTGGTGCTTTGGATGCGACGTTCGAAATACCTCTGGCAACATCTTAACCGAATTCGGATTTTGCCAAACGCGCCCACCTGCCGGAACACACGGCTCAACCCACTACTGGATGGCCTGCGACTCGATGTACACACTGCATCTATGGGGCTTCGGCATAATTATCACCGACAACACCGGAGCGCTTTGTTTAAAGAGGTTCGAGCGAGCTCCCAAAATAGTAGAGAAAAGATTCGATTCAGCGCCCGTTTTCAAGCCGCACGATCTCCCCTCGTTTCATCAGCCAAGGACAAAAAAAGAACGGGAAATAGCCCAACGGCTCCTCAATCGGCTCTGTCGTGAGTTGTTTCGATACGAGACCCACCTCATTCAGCGGGGGCTCTCGTCGTATCGAAAGGGTTGCGTTGCCACCTCTCCCAAAAACGCCCGGATGAGAGGGCTACAGGAACCTCGCGATGCTTGGACACTGCTCCAATCCGACAACAACTAGCTGATTAGTCTTCGGAGAGTATCAAGAAGCAAAAGCGTGCTCCCGGAAATGGTCGGGTTACATCGATCAAACGGTGGCTGCCGCAACGTCGCCTGCACTAGACAACTAACGTATCCGTCTGGAATCAATCGCTCACAAAGCACAAAGGGCGAATCGACATTCTTAACATTTCTCAACGACTCCTGAAGAATCCTCTTCCTTGACTATCGCCGTAGTGAGAGTAGCAGTAGGAGTTGCCCCCTCAGCTACTACAACCGTCTCACTCTCAATCCCTTGAGCTGCCCCCGTCGATACCTCACTATCCTCGGAACCCCCTCCTGAGTCAGCCCCGGATTCACCTCCTCTGGCAGCAGTCTCCAACTGACTTAAGAATGTGTTTGAGACATCCGCCTCTTGAACGACACCAAGTTCGCCAGCCTTCCGCTTACGCTTTAAGCCGCGTAGCGCACGAGTACCACCAATAATCGATACTAATCGCTCTAGATCTGCCAAGGTAAGCTCCGTCGTAAGACGCTTATACAGCTGCGACCCAGGCGGTAAGAAATTCTGCAGTCGTCGCTCAAGATTTCGAATGTGCGCTCGAACTTCTCTGCGAGCGAGCATCTCTCGAACAGAGTTCTGTGCACTCCCCCTCCGAGAACCTTCACCTCTGCCAATTCGTGAATGTGTGCCGAGTCCTGCAAGCTCTTTGAGAGGTTTCCCCTGAGCTTTTTCCATGAGCTTATGCGCGCGCTGACGTATCGCAAGTGCCGTTTTCATCTCGCCTGGGCGATCATAAGAAGCCGGTTTCACGCCCTTCAGCTCTGAGGCAGAAAGAGAACGTAAGTGCTTAAGCAAAGACACCACTCGCTGAATTCGCGCCATCGATAGAGAGGCTCCCCTCTCCTGAGATCGTAAGAGCTTTCCTCCGATCGAAGGTCCTCCATCTCGTCCCGTCTTTAGACGACCCTGAGCTCCCCGCTCACGAACCATCCGGATTACTCTCTCAAGTCGAGCACCACGACTACTCACCTCTCTCGGCTTCAATTGGCGAGCTTTGGTCGTAATTTCTCTAACTGCCTTAAGAGACTTGCTACTTCGCTGAGTGCCTCCTCCTCGCGCATTATCGCGACTGAAGCCACTCTTCTGCGTCTGAGTTCCTAACTGTTTACCCTGACGGGTGCTCTTCAATTGCTGAACTCCGCTCGAAACCCGCTTGTTGCGAAATGCACTTTCGGAGGCCTCACTCCGCCCCTTCTCGCGCCCTATCTTAACGACTCCCTCGCGATGCACCCCCCGAATATCGCGGCGCCCAACCGAAGTACTGTTCCCGTTTGATCGAACGGCCTGTGCGGCACGGGAGGTGCTTCCATAGTTGGGCCCTGTTGTCACAGTTCGAAATGGCGACGAGGTTCGCGCTTGGCGCTCGCCCCCTGAGAAGACCCTCTGAACGGTGCGAGTATCGACCCTCTCGGTGGGACGCCCGACTCCCGCCGCTGCGGAACTCGCACTAATTTGCGGCACCGAGGAGGCGGCACCACCGCTTGAGTGCCGCTGCGATGAACTTTGTGAAACTGAATAGGATGACTGCGAGTGCATGGCAACGCTATCTTTTGAGAGGATCTGACTAAAAGACTTGTTTTGCAGCGCTGGTGTCGGAGATGGCCCACTGGTCGAGACTACCCTCGTCACTGTGGCGACGGCAGGCAACTCGTTGG